>JAUSEK010000008.1 GCA_030650275.1 Candidatus Omnitrophota bacterium
ATTACGCATCAGGGTGGACACGTTGTTTATTTCCAACCCGCAAAGGGCGGGTTTTTACAGAAGGTCATCGCGGGTCAACGAGATCGTTTTAACGAATAGCCGGTTTTATGACACTTTTTTGGCCCATTCTTACCCGGTGACGGAGGATTATATCGTATTTTTGGACTCCATGGTACCATATCACCTTGATCAGGTGCTCTGGGGGCATGGCCTGATCGACAGAAGTTCGTATTATTCCAATCTGAACCGCGTTCTGGATGTCATTGAACAAAAACTGGGCAAGAAAATGGTGGTGTGCCTTCATCCTCAATATGATGAAGCAAATTCAAAGAGAGATTTTGGCCGGCGTCAAACTGTCAAGCATAGGACCCGGGAGTATACGGCCCAAGCGGCCGTGGTCATTACGCACGAATCAAGTTCAGTCAACAATGCTGTCCTTTATCATAAGAAAGTTGTCCAATTGACCGGCAGCCGGTTCAATGATTTTACAAAAGCCAATTGTGCATGTATACAAAAAATGCTCAGTTTTCCGACGATCGATATGTATGAAGCCACTGAACAACAGATATCCGATTTGTTAAATACGTTAAAGATCGATGAGGAAAAATACAAAGCGTTTTTGTCCGATTACATTGTACGTTCCGGTCAAGAGGGAATCACTTCTTACCGGAAAATAGCCGACCATATTAAATTGAAATACATGTGAGAATGATATGTCCGATCTGAGAGAGATAAAGTTTTACGATAAAAATATAGATAAAACCAGCGTGATCTATGACGAGCATATTGGGGACAAAACCAACTGGTTTGGAGATGTGCCGCCGTTCACATGCCTTGAATTGAACATCCTGGCCATTTGTAACCGCAAATGTTTTTTTTGCCCTAAATCCGATCGGGAGAAATTTCCTAATTTAAAAGAGTATATCTCTTTTGAATTCTATGAAGAATTGATGAAGCAGCTTGCCGGCGTTCATTACCGGGGACGCATTTCGTTGTGCGGCTTAAGCGAACCGTTCATTCATAAAGGACTTAATCGCCTGGTGCAGATCACTAAACAGCATTGTCCGAAGTGCTATCTGGACATTATTACCAATGGTGATTTTTTAACGGTGGATAACGTCAAGGAACTTTTTGGGTCCGGGTTGGATAACCTGAAAGTGAGCATGTACGATGGGCCGCAGCAGATCCCGAAGTTTGAGAAGATCAAAGAGGCCCTGCAGTTGACAAATAAGCAGTTTGACGCACGTCCGCGGTATTTGTCCGCCGATCAAGATTTCGGGATGACCATTAATAATAGAGGAGGGTCTGTCAATCTGCCGCAATATAATGTGGTTCCTTTAGCCGAACCTTTGAAACAAAGCTGTTATTACCCGTTCCATAAATTGATCATTGATTACAATGGGGATGTCATGATCTGCCCCAGCGATTGGGAAAAACGGCTGGTTGTCGGAAATCTCAACAAAAAAAGCATATTTGAGATTTGGAATTCACCAGGTATGAAAGAAGTGCGTTTGCGGCTCATCAATAAAGACCGCTCCAAAGCGCCTTGCACGCAGTGCAACATTCATGGCACGCTTTATGCCCAGAAACATTTTGATGCCTGGAAAGACTATTACGGAGTGAGCCAAAAGCGTGCAAAAATTTAATTTTGGTTTTGTCGGATGCGGGAAAATGGCCCACGCTCACGCGGAGGTCGTTAAATCCATCGGCCACAGGATCGGGGCTGTTGTTGCCCGTCCGGGGTCATCGCACATTGACAGTTTTTCCAGTTCCTTTGGTGTTGTCAAAAAGTTTTATGCGTTGACGAAATTCATGGAGGAGCTGAAGCGTTCCCCAAAGGAGTATGATGCGCTGGTGATCTGCGCGGCGTGGGACGCGCAGGAAGGGATATTAAAACAGTTACTTCCATTTAAAAAACCTGTTTTTGTCGAAAAACCTGCCGTGTTGTCCATGGCTGCCTTAAAAAGGATCAAGACGCAGCGCGGCACAAAAAATATATACGTGGGGTATAACCGGCGGCATTACGATTTTATCCCGCGGCTCAAAAACATGATCGCCCGTGGAGGCCTGGTCTGTGTGGATATCCTGTCGGCTGACCCCTGGACCATGCTCGTCAAGCAGCGGGGGGCAAGGATCAAGGGCCATATCCTGCATTATTATACGGCGCATATCATTGACTTGATGTTTTATCTTTTAGGGGACGTGAAACTAAACCAGGGCGCGGTTGTCAGGCATCAGGGGAAGGATTCCTGGGTTTGCCAGCTGACGGCAAAAAAAATACCGGTCCAATTGAAGGTATTAATGGACAGTCCGCAGAACAGTTATATGAAATTCTTCTTCAAAGATAAAGTCGTGCAGTTGTGCCCGCTGGAGACAATGGTCATCTACGATCGGATTGAACGGGTCCAACGCAATGGCCGGGGCATTTATCGTCCCGGCGAACGTGCCCGCATGGTGACTTCGGACACCTTTAAGCCGGGCCTTTATAACCAGATGTCTTATTTTCTGAAAAATTTTGTCATTCATAAGAATTCTTCCAATGAACAGTTCAAACAGTTGGAAAACGTCACGGCCTTTTGTGATGAGCTTCTTCAGATGAGGGCATAATGAAAAAAATGATCGATGACGCTAAAGAAGTTTTTAAGATCGAGGCCGAGGCGATCCTGCTCTTGTCAGAGCAGCTCGATGAGAATTTTTCCGCGGTGGTTGAAAAAGTCCTTTCGTGCAAGACGCGGGTGATCGTTTGCGGCATGGGCAAGTCCGGCATTATCGGACGAAAAATTTCCAGCACGCTTGCCAGCACGGGAACGCCGAGTTTTTTTATGCACCCCGGGGAGGCCTTTCACGGTGATCTGGGGATGCTCAAGAAGGAAGATATTTTAATTTTGATCTCTTATTCGGGGGAGACGGAAGAGGTGCTGCGCATTATCCCGTTCTTAAAAGAAAATGGGAATATGCTGATCTCCATGACCGGGAACCCTGGATCCACCCTGGCCAGAACAGCGGATCACCATTTGAACGTGGCTGTCAAAAAAGAGGCCTGTCCGCTGGCCATGGCCCCGACATCATCAACAACCGCGGCGCTGGTGATGGGGGACGCGCTGGCGGTTGCCCTGATGAAAGCAAGGAATTTCAAGGCGGAGGATTATGCCCGCTTTCATCCCGGGGGAAGCCTGGGACGGCGCTTGCTGACACGGGTGGGGGATGCCATGACCACGGGCAATTTGCCGCTTGTTTCCAAAACAACGCCCATGAAGGATGTCATTACGATCATGACTTCGGGGCGTTTGGGGCTGGCGGTCGTGGTGGATGAAAAGGGCCTCATCATCGGGGTCATTACCGATGGGGATTTGCGCCGGGCGCTTAACAAACACGAGAACATTTTCCAGTACAATGCCGAAAAATTCATGACCAGGGGTCCCAAAACCATTGACAAAGACCTTTTGTTATATGAAGCCGAGAAGCTCCTGAATCAGTACGCCGTCAACGCCCTTTTGGTTGCGGATAAAGAAAAGAAACTCCTCGGTATACTTTTATTCCATAATATCCAGCATCTTTAAGAGAGTTCCCTGATGACCCCGGAAACCAAAAGCAAAGAAGAGATCTTCCAGCAAACGATCCTCGTTAATATTAAACGCAAATCGCTTTATGTCGACCAGGTCCAGATGCGGGAGGGCGTGCCGTTATTCAGCTGGATCGATATTAACCCCACTGAACTGTGCAACCGAAAATGCGTATTCTGTCCGCGTGTTGATCCAACAGTTTATCCGAATCAGAATTTGCATATGCCGGTGCCCTTGGCCCAAAAGATCGCGGACGAACTGCGCACGTATCAATACAAAGGAGGCGTCATTTTTTCCGGCTTCGGAGAACCTCTCCTGCACAATAATTTTCTTAAGCTGGTGTCCACCTTTGGCTATGATATTCATACGGAGCTTGTCACCAACGGCGACCGGCTCACCGTCCCATTGATCCGGGAACTTTACGCGGCCGGAATGGGTGTGATCTTGGTCAGCATGTATGACGGGCCTCACCAGATCGGACATTTTCGCAAGATGTTCCAGGAGGCCAGGGCGCGTGAAGATCAATATGTCTTGCGGGACCGCTGGTACGACATGGAAAAAGATTTTGGGCTCAAACTCACCAACCGCGCCGGCATGGTCACTACCGGTCATCAGATGGAAGTGGATGTGAAAAGACCGTGTTTTTACACACACTATTCGCTTCAGGTCGATTGGAATGGCGAGGTGCTTTTATGCGTCCAGGATTGGAATAAAAAAGTAAAATTCGGCACTGTGGCTGATCAGTCATTGTTTGAGATCTGGACATCTGCGCGATTCAGCGAATATCGCAAGAATCTGGGACGAGGTTCCCGGTGCCTGGCCCCTTGCAGCGGTTGCAATGTCAACGGAACATTGCACGGGAAGAAGCACGCGCAGATCTGGAATGATCTTTACAAAACCATCCCATGAGCCATCAGACGCTTAAGAAAAAATTATACCGCGTGTTGCATCAACGCAATCAACCCGCATCCGTTTATCTCCGTCTTCGTCGAAAAGCCCGCATTTTTAATGAAGGTTATGCAAAAAATAAACTGCACGCCGTTAAAGCCCGGGGCTGTTTGATCACAGATGTCAGCGGTCACATCTACATTGATACCGCGATGGGAGCGGGAACGCATCTTTTGGGATATGCGCCCGGCGTCCTGACCAAAGCCGTTAAAGAGCAATCCTCCCGGGGAACGTTGTACATCCTTCCCAACCTGCATGCGTATCAGCTGGGACGGCTTTTGACCAAAGCCATTGGGCATTTTGACAGTTTTGTGTTCTGCAATACCGGTTCAGAGGCCACGATGCGCGCCTGCCGCATTGCCCGCGCGTATACGGGGCGGAAAAAAATCGCCATGTTCAGCGGCGGATGGCACGGCGGTCACGACGGTCTTTTGTTTGACGAAGATTATAAAGGCCGGGAGACGGCCCCAAAGATCATTTTCAAATCCGCCGGCGTGCCTGACGAGCTTAAAGATCTGGTGCTGATCCTGCCTTATCATTGCGACTCCGCCTTAACAATGATCAGGAAGCATAAAGATGAGCTGGCTATGGTGATCATTGAGCCCGTACAAGGTTCCAACCCGCGTGATGATATGGGGGAATTTTTGAAAGAATTGCGCGGGTGCACAGCAAAGAACAAGGTCCTTCTTTGTTTTGATGAGATCATCTCGGGATTTCGACTGGCTCCGGGGGGCGCCCAGGAATACTACGGGGTTAAAGCCGATCTGGCGACCTACGGCAAGGCGTTGGGCGGGGGACTGCCCATCGGGGTTGTGGCCGGGCCAAGATCGATCATGAATGTTGTGACAGGTCAAAAGAGCGGCCGGACGGTTTTTATGGGCGGGACTTTTTCGGCGAATCCGTTGGGCATGTGCGTGGCCAGAACATTCCTGGAATATCTGCTCAAGAACAAAAAAAGAATTTATCCGTTGATCAATGATCATGGACAATACCTGCGGGATTCTGTCAACGCCTTTTGTTTGCTTCATCGCATTCCCGTGCGCATGATGGGCATCGGCTCGATGTCGCGGCTGATCTTTACCGATCGCGCCGTCCGATCGCGCTGGCAGAGGGACCATTTTGAAATAAGTCGGGAGATCCAAGATCTTTTTTATTTATATCTTCTTCTTGAAAAGGGAATTCACGTCAATCATAACCGGATCCTTTATCTGTCCACGGCGCATCACAGAGAACATGTGCAGAGGATCATTGACGCGATCACGGAAACCCTGCAATATTTCTCCAAGAAATTAAAACTTATATAACGGAGCTCGATCGTGCGTAAAGAAGAGCTTGTCTCCAAAGAATATGTTTTTAAAAAGGTCAAAGGCGATCAACTGGCCTTTGTCGGTGACTTCGATGTGTTTTATAAGAATGAAGACGACCCGTGGGGCCAGAAGGGCAGTGACGTCAGACTTAACGAATACTATCAATATTCACGCCGTAATCTTTTAGAGACCCTCCGGACGTTCACGAGTTCAAAGACAAAAGTAGGAATTCTGGAAGTCGGCTGTGGTTTGGGCTACGTAGCCGATTTCTTAAATAAAGGGCTTGCAGGGGCCCAAGCCGCTGTCACCGGCATGGACATCAGCCAAACAGCTGTCGCAAAAGCCAAGAAAGTTTTCCCCCATCTTAATTTTGTCGCTGCGGACATAGGTGAGGTGGATTTGAAACACAAGGCCAGCTATGACGTTATCATTATGAGCCAGATCTTGTGGTATGTCCTTGAGAAGCTTCCGCAGATCTTTAGAAATTTTAAGCGGTTGATCAAGCCCAGCGGACATGTGGTCTTTGTCAATGCGTTTTTGCGTGAACAAAAATATGGCAGGAACATTGTTGACGGTTTTGATGGCTTAGTTCGTTATGTTATGACGAAACACGGGACCCAATTTCGTCTGGTCAGTGCGAAGATAGATTATTCTAAAGAATTCATCCATGACGATGGCATTGCCGTTTTTCAAAAGAAATGAAAAACCTGCGGCTCTTAAAAGCTTTTTGCGCCGGCTACTTTAAATATAAAAAATTGTTCGCCGATGTCGGTCTCGAGCTGGGCCAATGCGAGTTGATCGATGGGGTCAATATTGTCTTGCTGGTCGATCGGAAAAGATCCATTGTTTATCGTTGCGCGTTGAATGCATTGGGCCGTGAAGGGATCATCAATAATTATCAGTTCCTTACGGAATCAAAGATTGAGGGCATTCCGGCCCCGATCGCATTGGTCCACAAGGGTGGGGCAGTGGTCAGCGCTGAGAGATTTTTGCCCGGCAAGCCCGTTGGCGTTAATGACCAAGAACGTTTCAGCGCCATCATGGACCAGCTTTCTTTGTATTATAAAGCAAATCTGGTCCAGGTTGAATTCGATGTCCGTCAGTGGTTTGAATATTATGACCGTTATTTGCGCTTTATTGATCCTGTTTATGCGCAGAAATTGGCTGATCTTAAGGTTAAGCTGATCAAAAAGTGGCCTTCAGGCCATCAGGCCGCTGTGCATACTTATATCCACGGAGATCTGACGTTCAGGAATATATTGGTTGAGGGGAATAAGATATTTTTCTTTGATTTTGACCGCTCCTGTATTGATTTTCCTGAATTTGATGCGTTGCTTTTCCATCTTGATCTGCTGACCCATCAAACCGGGCGGTCCAGCTATGATGTTTTCCTTGATCATCTTGCGCGATTTGCTCATGGGAAGACCGATGTCCCATTGTTGGAGGGTTTTTATGACCGCAACCCGGCTTTTGCGGGCAATACGCATATCAAAGGCCTAAAGTATTTATTTTTGTACAGGGCCTTGATCTTTGGGTTGTATGATCTCAATAACAAAGAAAAGTTCAATTTAAACCGGTTCGATAAATTTTTACAGGAACTTGATGAGACGTCTAGCAAGGATCTCTAAAGTTTTTCCTTACCTGTTCATCAATTTCATCCGTTGCTTTGCATTGGTGGAATTGTATCAACCCACGTACAATCCTCGCCGGTTATTTCTGGTCCGTTCAGGCCCCATTCAGCGGGCGTCCGATGACAGGATCCAGGCCATTGAAAAACATGTGCCTGTGGAGGGGATCAATACCTACATGGACTTGGGCTCCCAGCTGGGCTATTTTCTTTTTAGGATATGCGCTAAGAGAAAAGAAATGGTCGGGTATGGCGTTGAAATGGACGGCCTGGCCTGCCACTATGCCAATGCCCTGGTTTTTTTGAACGATCTGGAGAATATTTCTTTTATCAATTTGAAACTCACCGCATCATCGGTCAAGAACTTGCCCGCCTGTGACATGGTCAGTTTCTTGAATGTTTTTCATCACATTGTGCATTTTGAGGGCTTCGACGCGGCGGATGCCGTCATGCGGGAACTTTATAAAAAATGCGGCCGTTATTTCATTTTTGAAACAGGACAGTTCGATGAACCAGGGTATTATTGGCACGGGTCCTTAAAGTTCATGGGTGAGAAACCGGAACAGTGGATCCGGGACTATCTTCTCACGCTGGGGTATCAACAGGTCGTTTTAGTGGATAGGTTTCCAAGCCATTTGAGTGATCGCAAGAGGGCTTTTTTTATTTGTACTAAATGATGCGCGTTCAATTCTTCCTTAAAAAGATATATCAATTCTTCCGTCGCCACGCCGGCATTCTGATTTATATTCTTTCCGGAAGAAAACCCTGGAGTATAGGTTATGGGGAGTATAAAAGACGTGAGATCGCCCGCCTTTGTTCTGATGGGGACCTTTTGAGCGCCTTCTCGCAAAATAGGCCTTTACCGGCCAATTACGGCCACCGGCTTGATGAACGGATCATTGAATATCCCTGGGTCTTGTCCAGATTAAATTCTAAACACAAGGGGATACTCCTTGATGCCGGGTCAACTCTCAATTTTGATCTCATTCTTTCCCATCCTGTTTTGATCAACCGGACCGTTTATATTTATACCCTGGCCCCGGAAACGGTGATCAGCCGGTCCAATGTTTCTTATATATACGGTGACTTGCGTTCAACAGCTTTTAAAGACGAGCTCTTTGATGACATCGCTTGTATTTCGACCCTTGAGCATGTGGGGATGGACAATACTTTTCTGTATTCTGATGATCAGGGATTCAAAGAGTCCGCGGGCCATGATTTTCTTAAAGTGATCAATGAATTCAAAAGGATCTTAAAGCCGGGAGGAAGGCTTTTCATAACGGTCCCTTTTGGTGAATATGAGCATATGGGCTGGTTTCAGCAGTTCAATGGGAACATGGTGAACAGCGTTGTGGAAAATTTTAAGGGAAGAGAAGCAAAAGTGGCTTATTATCAATACCTCCCGTCGGGCTGGCGATCAAGCACTGCGGACCAATGCGCGCACTGCCGGTATTTTGATATCCACAAAACCGGGAAATTTGACCCCGATTGCGCGGCGGCGTCCCGGGCCGTTGCCTGCATAGAATTGATCAAATAGCCGAGGTTTTATTGAATATGCGCGTGGTGGTCGATGGTGTCATTTTTCAGGCACAAAAATACGGGGGCATTTCACGTATTTTTCATGAGATCATGCCGCGGATATGCGCGCTTGATCAAAGTGTAGAGTTTATCCTTTACACCGATGGCATACTTTTACAACACCTGCCCTGTCATCCGCGGATCATTCAAAAGAAAAATTTTCCGATCCATTCGTTTCTAAGGCCGCAAAGGTTATGGGCCCCGTTGACGCCGGTTCTCCGTCAGATATTCCAGAAAATGGTTCTAGGGGACGGGCAAGGCGTCCTCTGGCATTCAACTTTCTTTACATGGCCCAAAGGATGGAAGGGAAAGCGGGTGGTCACTGTTTATGACCTCATCCATGAGAAATTTTCTCATCTTTTTAACGGGCGCGATGATGATCTGTTTCGAAAAGAAAAAAAAGAGTGCATTGAACAAGCGGATGCGGTCATCACCATTTCCGAAACGACGCGCCAGGATGTCCACAAATTGTACGGTACGCCGCTAAGTTCCATTTTTCCGGCGCATTTGGCTTGCAGTGAGGCCTTTAAGGTCTTAGGCGAGAACGAGAAGAAGCCGTTGCCTTTGATCACCAAACCTTTCTTGCTGTATGTCGGAGGCAGGGTGCATTACAAAAATTTTGATTTGCTGGTTCAGGCCTTTGACCGCTGGCCGCAGGCCAAGCATGCGCAATTGGTGTTGGTGGGGGACGCGTTAAATGAAGCGGAAGAAAGAAAATTGCGTGAACTGAACATCCTTGAGCATGTCTGTGTGATGAGCAAAGCCGGCGATGACACGCTCTGCCAGCTGTACAATCAGGCGGCGGCGTTTGTTTATCCGTCGTTATACGAAGGTTTTGGAATACCCCTGCTGGAAGCGATGAACTGCGGATGTCCCGTGGTGGCTTCCCGCATTCCAACGACCCAGGAGATCGCCGCGGATATTCCTTTGTATTTTGAACCGACCAGCGTTGAAGGGCTGGTCCATGCCTTGACCCAGGTTTTTCAAGGCAAGGACATGGAGCGCGTTGCATCGGGTTTGGCCCGGGCCAAAACATTTTCCTGGGATCAAACGGCAGAAGAGACCTTAAAGGTTTACCGGAAAGTCCTGCAATGAAGAAAAAGGCGTTGATCACGGGCATCACGGGTCAAGACGGCTGCTACCTGGCCCAATTCCTTTTGGGCAAAGGTTATCAGGTCCATGGCATTGTCCGTCCCAAGCAAGGACCTGATCTTAAAGGATTGCGCTATTTGGGAATTGACAGGCAGGTCCATTTGTCTTCGGCTGATCTGGCCCAAGGCCGTCAAGTTCAGAAGATCGTCGGCGCTATTAAGCCCGATGAGATATACAATTTAGCGGCCATGAGCTCCGTTGCCCGGTCATTTCAAAAGCCGTTGGAGACCATTGAATTTAACTTGAACTCGACAACCAACGTGCTGGAGGCGGCGCGTTTGTTTGTACCTCACGCAAGGATCTATCAGGCATCATCCAGCGAGATGTTCGGAAGGGCAAGCCGGTTACCGGCCACCGAAAAAACGCCGTTCGATCCGGTCAGCCCTTACGGGATCTCCAAAGTTTTCTGCCACTGGAAGGCGCATCATTACAGGCGCATGCATCACATGTTTTGCGCCTGCGGGATCCTTTTTAATCACGAGTCCGTTTTGCGTCCCGGATATTTCGTGACCAAGAAGATCATTGCAACGGCCGTGCGCATCAAGCATGGTTCCAGGGAAAAACTTAAATTGGGGAATATCCGCGTTCAAAGGGATTGGGGCTATGCGCCGGAATATGTGAAGGCGATGTGGCTCATGCTTCAGCAAAAAATACCGGATGATTATATTTTGGCGACGAACAAGGCGCACAGTTTGGAGGAGTTTGTCAGCACGGCTTTTGGTTATTTGGGTCTGGATTGGAAAAAGCATGTGGTGGTGGATAAAATCCTTTTTCGTCCGAGCGATATTGATGTCAGCCGCGGTAATCCCGCGAAAATAAAGCGCGGCCTTGGCTGGGTTTATGACCTTCGGTTCAAGGACCTGATCAAATTGTTGATCGACGAAGAACAGGGATCGAGAGGAAAATTTTGAGTCAGCGCCTGACCATATTCTCCTGCCCCAAACCATTCAAAGGGCATATTGAGATCATCCAGCGCAATGCCGTGCAAAGCTGGGCGCGTCTTTCCTTGAAGCCGCAGGTCATTTTGATAGGAGATGAAAAAGGCGTTGAAGAAGTTGCCCGGGAATTTGGCATTGAGTACATAGGATCGATCAAACGCAATGCGTATGGGACGCCTCTTTTAAGCTCTATTTTTGAGACCGCCGGCCAAAGATCACGGGGCGAATTTCAATGTTATGTGAATGCCGATATTATCCTGACCAATAAAATAGCGGACGCGCTTGAACAATGCCCGCGCTTTTTCAAAGAGTTTTTAGGCGTTGTCCGTCGATTAGAGATCAATATTGAAAAGCCCCTGGATTTCGCGTCTGACTGGGAAAGGCAGGTTGAGGGCATTTACAGGGAGAATGGCAAATTGCAGGACCATACAGCCATTGATTGTTTTATTTTTCCAAAAGGGATGGTGGATCATTTTCCGGATCTGGCCTTGGGACGTCCGATGTGGGACAATTGGTTTATTTATGATACCCAACGCAAGAAGATCCCGGTCATAGACCTGACGCCCGTTCTGCCGATCTATCATCAAAACCATGATTACGCCCATTTGAAAGACAACACATGGGAAGGGCCGGAAGGGGATGAGAACCGCAGGCTGGCCGGCGGCTACAGCTATCTCTATACGATCGCGGACAGCGACTACCTTTTAACACATAACGGCTTGAAAAAGAATACGCGACGGCATGTTTCAAAATTCATACGTCATTTAAAGACGGCTTATCACCGATATATACAACATGATGCCGGATGGTAGGAGGGGCATGAAAGAACAGACCTTGGCAAAATTACGTGTACCGGGCCAAAGCGGCGATCGGCTGACATTATGTGAAGGCGATCTGCGCAATGGAAAATTATCCGGAGCCGGGCGGAATTTTAACATCGTCCGGGGCATACCGCGGTTACTGGCAGACCGGCATGACCGCTACACCAGCAGCAGTTTTTCCAGGGAGTGGAAGGAGCTGAATGCCGGGGATGATGTGTGGGGCAGGCCGGTCAAAGAGAGGATGAGTGAGTTGAATTTCCTGGAAATCCCTTTGGACCGGCTGAAAGGCCTGGACTTTTTAGACGTCGGCTGCGGGAATGGATTATTCGCCAGGGAAGTCGCCGCGACCTTTGGCGCCAATGTCATTGCCGTTGATATTTCCCAGGGGCTTGAATTGGGCAGGACAATGTCTGATGATCAAATGACCGTTGATTTTGTACAGGCGGACGTCCAATATCCGCCGTTTGCCGAGGGCTCTTTTGATATCATATGGTGCGCCGGCTCGATCCACCATACGCCTGATCCGAAGAGAACATTTCAACGCCTGGCCCCTTTGTTAAGAAAGGGAGGGCGGATCTTTCTTTGGTTATATACGCCCGAGGAACATAAATCCCTGAAGACGGGCATTCGGAATATTGTTAAAGAAATTGTCTGCCGGCTTCCCGGGATCGCGCAGAACATGGCTGTTTATGCCATCGCTTCTTTTACCCTGGCCAAACATTTCGTGATCGTTAAAGTGTTAAGGCAAAAACTGCATGTGCCTTTGGTCTTGAAATTTCGTCACCATCGCATGATGGCCAGAGATGCCTTTACGGTCCGCTACGACTGGCATTTGACAAAAGAAGAAGTGGCCGGATGGCATGTGCCCAACGGGTTAAAAACCATCTATTCAAAATATGTGCAAGAGAGCGACGGGCTTTGGCTTGCCGCTTTGGGAGAGAAAGTTTAACGCGCGGGGTTTCATCAATGTGCGGATTTGTCGGTTTTGTAGAGTTTGGTGAGGCGCGTGCACAGCAAGAAGATCTGCTGGCGATGCGCGATCGCCTGCGTCATCGTGGTCCCGACGATGAAGGACATTGGTTCAAGCCGGGGGCAGGGCTGGCCCATGCCCGGTTATCCATTTTAGACCTGTCTTCCAAAGCGCATCAGCCCATGCGCCGCGGGAATTTGGCGCTGGTTTATAACGGTGAGATCTACAATTACCGTCAGTTGCGCGAGGAATTGCGGGGGCTGGGACATCAGTTCACGAGCGATAGTGACACGGAAGTTCTTTTGTGCGGTTTTATACAATGGGGCACCGGCGTGCTGGCGCGTTTGGACGGCATGTTCGCTTTTGCCATTTATGATGAAAGCGCGCGCACGCTTTTTTTGGCGCGCGATAAGGCCGGCATCAAGCCGCTGGTCTATTACGCGGACGCGGGGCGTTTTGTGTTCGCCTCCGAGCTTAAAGCATTGTGGCATTACCCCGGGCTTGCCCAAGAACTTTCCGCGCAGGGGCTTGAAGATTATTTGCGCCTCGGTTACACCACGGGCCGCATCACCATGTTCAAGGGCGTCGCGCGCGTTTTGCCCGGAGAATATTTGAGCATTGACGCCGGCGGCAACGTCCACAGAGATACGTATTGGCCGGGGGTTTTCACGCCGGAGAAGGGGCTTAATTTTGCGGATGCCGCCTCCCGGTTAAAGCCGTTGCTGGCCCAAGAATTTAAAATGAGCCTGGTCAGCGATGTGCCCGTCGGTGTGTGCATCAGCGGTGGCGTGGATTCCAATGTTTTGGCCGGCATCCTGGCCAAAGAGCACGGGCTTAAAGTCAGGACGTATTCTTTGGGCGGCGCGGATGCCGCCTTTGATGAGAACCGCCAGGCCGCGGCCGTGGCCAAACATTTGGGAACGGACCACCGCGCTTTGATGATGGACCCCTCCGGGGCGCGGGCCTTACTGTTGGATACGATCAGTCATTATGATGAGCCCATGGCAGACCAGAACATGCTGTCCTTGAGGGTCATTGCCCGTCAGGCGCGCGCGGATGGGGTGAAGGTTTTGCTTTCGGGTTTGGGCGGCGATGAGCTGTTTTACGGCTATCCCACCATTGATGTTATGGCCGGCCTTAAGGCATTGTTCTGTGTTCCCGCATCCATCAGACGTCTTTTCCCAAAACAATGGCTGGCATTTTCCAACGCCGCGTATAAGGCGGTGCACATAGGCCAGCAAAGGGATTTTTATTCTGCCGTGTATGGCGTTACAGGCAATTGTTTTTTTGACGATGAAGTTGAGCGTCTGATGGTCCATAAGTCCCTGCCGGCGCGGGAGGACTATTTGAGGGAAACATTCGACCGTCAGCAGGCAACAGGCACAGGTATTATTGAGGCGCTCATGCGGGTGGATCTTAAGTCGTACTTGCCGGACAATGGTTTGGCCTTGTCCGATATGAGCGCCATGGCCGAAGGAGTGGAGATGCGCGTTCCTTATTTGAACGGACCGGTCATGGATCTTGCCCTGCGCGTGCCAAGCGCAGTTAAGAAACACGGGGGAGAATTTA
The DNA here is from genome assembly GCA_030650275.1 of Candidatus Omnitrophota bacterium. Classification (NCBI taxonomy): domain Bacteria; kingdom Pseudomonadati; phylum Candidatus Omnitrophota; species Candidatus Omnitrophota bacterium. Next base: position 14,474 of record JAUSEK010000008.1, read on the forward strand.
AGGCCTTATTACGTTCCATTGAGCGTGAATATGTGCCGTCCCATTTGACCATGCCGGATAAAAAAGGGTTTTATCCGTTTGTCAAAGCCCAATGGCTTAAAGGTGAGTTCAAAGACCTGACGGAGGAATTGCTTGGGCAGGAGCATATCCGCCGCCAGGGGATCTTTGATCCACAGGCCGTTGCTTGCACGCGGCATTTGTTTGAACATTCCAACGTCAATGTTTCCGGGAAGATATGGAATCTGCTGATGTTTGAGCTTTGGGCAGAGGCTCATTGATATTCACGCCGGGGCCCGTTATAATGACGGTTCTTCGAATGAGGATTTATGGGGACCATTAAAACAGCGGCAAAAAAGGTCATGTGGTTTCTTAGCTATCTGGGCTGGGCGTATAAATATGCCCGCCTGCGGCTGGGTTTTAACACGCTCAAAGACATTGAGATCCTGTCCATTGAATTTTCATCGGTATGCAATTTGCGCTGCAAGTATTGTTTTTTGGACCAGCTGGACCGCGCGCGGTTTTTGGACATCGCCGTTTATGAGAAACTGATCCGCGAGATCGCCTCTAATCCGAAATACAACCTGAAGGCCATGGAGTGGCCCATCAGCGGCGAGTTTTTGGTTTACCCCCAATATAAAGAGGTCGTTGAGATCACCCGCCGGTATATGCGGCAATATCCCCATTTCCGTCCGCATGTCATCCTGAATGAGAACCTGGCTTTGCTCAACGAAGAGAAGATCGAATTGCTTTTAGGTTCAGGCGTTCTTAAGCAGATCATCTGCAGCATCGACGGGCATGATGCCGCCACCTTTGAAGACATGCGCCCGCCGGCCAAATTCGACCGGGTGCTGGCCAACATGCGTCTGTTGCATAAACGCAATGCCGAATTAGGCCATCCGGTGTTCATCCAGGTCAACAATGGCCGCGATGAGCGTTCACAGGACAGGCCTTTGAGCGACGCCATGAAGGAGATCTTCCGCATGGGGGACATAGTGAGCTTCTGGAATCCAAAGTATTGGAACGAGTCCTTTAATAAGAAAGATAAAAGGTTCTTTCCCGCTAAAGGTTTTTGTTCTTTTGTTTTTAATAATGTGACGCTGGCCAGCTCCGGCAAAATATCCAAATGCTGCATGGACCTGCGGGGAGCGACCGTATACGCGGACCTCAATACCCATACGCTCGAGGAAATTTGGAATTCGCAGATGCGCCGGCAGTTTTTGGACTTGATGTTCGCCAATAAGCGCAAGGACATCAAAGGTTGTAGCACGTGTTCCATCACCCAGACCAATAACGACAACCGTTATACCAATTGGGCGCGGACGGTGCGCCGTATATTGGCTAAAGCGGGCGGGTACGCTTAAAAGGAGAGAATGTCAGAGACGGGTCAGTATATTTTGGGGATCTCCGCGTTTTACCACGACAGCGCCGCCTGTTTGCTCAAAGACGGCGATATCGTCGCGGCCGCGCAGGAGGAGAGATTCACCCGCAAAAAGCACGATGCCGTCTTCCCCAGGCAGGCCATTGCGTATTGCCTGCGCGAGGCGGGCATTACGATGGCGCAGGTGCGTTATGTGGCCTTTTACGAGAAACCCTTCATCAAGTTCGAACGCTTGCTGATGACATATTTGAATTACGCCCCCTGGGGCTTAAGTTCTTTCCTGAAGGCCATGCCCGTGTGGCTTAAGGAAAAGATCTTTATTAAAGAGCTTATTAAAGACGAATTGCAGTTTACCGGTGAGATCATTTTTCCGGAGCACCACGAGTCGCATGCCGCCTCCGCTTTTTTCCCCTCGCCTTTTCAAAAAGCCGCGGTCATCACCCTGGACGGTGTCGGGGAATGGACCACGACCAGCTGGGGGACGGGGGAAGGCAATGCCGTTGAGTTAAAAAGCGAGCTCCATTTTCCCCATTCGCTGGGGCTTTTGTATTCGGCCTTCACCTATTACGTTGGCTTCAGGGTCAACTCCGGCGAGTATAAGCTGATGGGCCTGGCGCCGTACGGTCGGCCTGAATATGCGGATCTGATCAGAAAAGAACTGGTGGACATCAAACCGGACGGCTCATTTCGTTTAAATATGAAATATTTCAATTACCCGGTTGGATTGACCATGACCAATGCGCGTTTCCATAAGCTTTTTGGGGGAGGGCCCCGCAAGCCGGAGACGAAGATCACTCAAAAGCACATGGACATCGCCGCCTCCATCCAAAAGGTGACCGAGGAGATCATGGTCAATATCGCCAACCATGTCCATCGGCAGACCGGCCTGGATAATTTGTGTCTGGCCGGCGGGGTAGCGCTCAATTGCGTCGGCAATGGAAAAATATTAAAGCAAACGCCTTTTAAGAACGTTTGGATACAGCCGGCCGCCGGGGACGCGGGCGGCGCTTTGGGCGCCGCGCTGATCGTTTGGCACCGGTATTTGGACAAACCGCGCCGGGCAGACGGTGTCAACGACAGCCAGAAAGGTTCTTTGCTGGGGCCTGATGTGGACGGGGACATCAGGGCATTGGCAGACGCGCAGGGTTGGGTCTATGAATATTTGTCTGATGATGCCCTTCCCGCGCGTGTGGCAGGGCTGATCGCGGAGGAAAAAGTCATCGGCTTGTGCCGCGGCCGCATGGAATTCGGGCCGCGCGCTTTGGGCAGCCGCAGTATCGTCGCCGATGCCCGTTCGGAGAAAATGCAGTCGCTGTTGAATTTGAAAGTGAAGTTCCGTGAATCATTCCGTCCCTTTGCTCCGGCGGTGCTGAAGGAGAAATGCGCGGAATATTTTGATCTTGGCGGGGAAAGCCCGTACATGCTGCTGGTCGCCGATGTTCAAGAAGGCAAGCGTTTGGATGCGCGGTCATCCGCAGAGGGGATAGAGCTTTTGAAGGTCAAACGTTCTGTTATTCCCGCGGTAACGCATGTGGACTATTCCGCCCGTGTCCAGACGGTTGATGAAGAGCGCAATCCTTTATTTTATCGTCTCATCAAGGCCTTTGAGAAGAGGACCGGCTCACCGGTCGTCATCAACACGTCGTTCAATATCCGCGGGGAACCCATCGTCTGTTCCGCCCGCGACGCGTACCGCTGTTTCATGTGCACGGACATGGATTATTTGCTGGTCGGCAATCATTTGTTCGAACGCGAACACCAGCCGAACAAGGATGCGTATAAAAAAGAGGATATTTCAACGGTATTGGATTGATATGGAACAACAGCAAAAACAATTATTGGTGTTCGGCTTCGGCTTACCGGCGGTCCTTTTGGTCTTGGGCGCAGGCCATTGGCATCAACACGGTTTTGATGCGACGGCCGCGGCATTATTGGCCGTTGCCGGTTTTGTCCTTTTGATCACCCTCTTTAACCGTCCTATGCTTCAGGTCCTGTTCAAGTATTGGATGAAGGCGGCAGGGCTGATCGGTGTTGTCGTCACCACGGTCATTCTGTCGGTTTTATTCTTTGGGGTATTCTCCGTCGTTGGGATCATTTTGCGGCTATTGCGCAAAGACCTGCTGCATTTACGCCTTTGCCCTGAGGCGCGTTCTTACTGGGTGATCCGCGCGCAGGATACTGAAGATCTAACCAGGTATACCCGGCAATTCTAATTGAAGGAGGAACTATGTCGAAGCTGGCTATTTTTAAGGAACTGTGGGATTTTATGAGGGTGCGCAAACGGTTTTGGCTGGCGCCCATTGTTGTTGTGCTTGTTCTGTTGGGGCTTTTGATGGTATTCGCCCAGGGTTCAGCTATGGCGCCGTTCATTTACACGTTGTTTTAGCCAATGGATCAAATACGCTCCGTTAAGATCATATTCATTACCAATATGTGCACGCATTACACCAGGCCTTTGTTCGAGATCCTGGCCGGGCGTTATGACGCGGGCTTTTATTTTACGGGCGGGCATGAGGGGTACTGGCATAAACAAAATGAATTAAAACCGGGAAATTTCCGGGGAAGGTATTTGCGCGGCCTGTTGCTGCCCGGCCATGTCAAGATCACCCCCGGGCTGTTGTGCCTGCCGTGGCGGGGATGCGACGCGGTGATCAAGACGATCGATGACCGTTTTGCTTTGCCGTTGGCATTTTGCGCGGCAAAATTGTTCAGAAAACCTTTTGTTCTGTGGACGGGGCTGTGGGCGCATCCGCAAACACCCGTGCACCGCTGGACATTTGCTTTGACCAGATCCATTTACCGGCGCGCGGATGCCATTGTGACTTATGGGGAGCATGTGCGCCGGTATTTGATGGACATCGGCATTGACGGGCGTAAGATATTTTGTGCCCCGCATGCCACGGACAATGCGGTGTATGACCGGCCGGCCACTGACGCGCAGAAAGCGGAATTAAAAAAGCAGCTGGGGATCGCGGCGGATGAGAGGATCATCCTTTACGTCGGTCGTTTGGAAGACGGCAAGGGGCTTGATCATCTGATCGAAGCGGCGGCGTCTTTCAAGAGAGTTGGCGTGACGCTTTTATTGGCCGGTACCGGGTCTAAAGAAACGGGTCTGCGCGCTATGTGTACAAATCGTGGCGTGAGGGCTGTTTTTGCGGGGCATGTGCCGAATGAACAATTGTATGTGTATTATGCCCTCGCGGACATTTTTGTATTACCGTCGGTGACAACCGCGGATTTTAAGGAACCGTGGGGCATGGTCATCAATGAGGCCATGAACCAGGGGTGCGCGGTGGTGACGACCGATGCGGTCGGGGCCGCGGCCGGCGGGCTGGTCGAGGACGGCAAAAACGGCTTGATCGTGCGGGAAAAGGACAGTAAGGCCTTGGCGGGCGCATTTGAACGTTTGTTCAACGATGAACGCTTGCGCCGTGACATGGGGACAGCCGGCCGCGCAAAGATCAGTGGTTGGACACCGCGGCAGGCGGCACAAGGGTTTGTGAAGGCCCTGGAATATGTTCAAAGTGACCATTAAACATTATTTTGATTTTGGCGGTATATCCCGGACCGTCAACGGTCCTGTGCACAGCGCCCAGGCCTGGGATGCCCTGCGGCTTGAAAGCGCGCCGTCAAATATTTTTGCCATTCCCCCCGGACGTCAGGAATGGCTGAAGCGCTGCCATGAAGAAGCGTTTGTTGAAGAACAGGCGCGGGGTATCGCGGAGATTATCCGCGGCCGGTTCACGCGGGTCAATTCTTACGGGGCGGGTCCCGGTTTCCTGGAATTTTTTATCAAACAGCAATGCCCGGATGTTCTTTTACAATGTTCCGATTATACGGCTAAAAGCATGGAACGCTTGCGGCAGGTATTCACTGAGGCGGATGAGATCACGGCCTTTGACATGCTCAAGGACCCATGGCAGAATACGGACAAGGGCACGCTGCATTTATTATACCGGGTGGATACTGTTTTGGACAATGACCAGTGGCGTGCGGTCTTCAAAAAGATGTGTTCAGCCGGGATCAGGGATGTTTTATTTCTTCCGTGCGAGTTTTTGACGGCGCGCCGCTGGCTTGGGCAGATCCTCAAGCGCCGGTTGTGGCCTTTGTTGGGCAAAAAGGTCGCTTTTGCCGGGTATTTACGCACTAAGGCGCAGTTTTTGGATTTTTTTCGCGGCGCGTATACCGTTGAGCGGGAAGTGGAATTGGCCGGCCGCATGCGGGGATTTTTATTAACCGGTAAGGGATAAAGCGATGGATGCCGAGCAGATCATGCATGAGGGGAAATTATGGGCCGTGATCATCCGCGCCGGCCAAGTGTCCCCCGGCGTGCATTTTTTCACGCCCGATGACAATTCTTTGCAGGTGGGACGGCAAATGCGTCCCAAGGGGACCGTCATCGCGCCCCACGCCCATTGTGAAGTGAAGACCGGCCGGACCGGGTTCTTGCAGGAAGTCCTGCATATCCAGCAGGGCCGTTTGAAAACGATCTTTTATACCCATGAAGGTCAACGCCTGACCGAGCGTGTGCTGGAAGCGGGGGACACCATCCTGTTGATCCGCGGCGGGCACGGGTTTGAGGCCTTGGACGACGTGCGCATGCTGGAGATCAAAATGGGCCCTTATGATCCGGCGAGTAAGAAAAATTTAGAGGTAAAACCTTAATGATCCCTGTCTGTGAACCATTGCTGGCCGGCAATGAACAAAAATATGTCCTGGATTGCCTGAAAACCAGTTGGATATCTTCAAGCGGTCCTTATCTGACAAGATTTGAGGAGGGTTTCAGCCGTTATTGCGGGGTCAAGCACGGTATCGGCGTGTGCAACGGGACAGTGGCTTTGCATCTGGCCTACGCGGCGCTGGGCATAGGGCCGGGGGATGAGGTCATTATGCCGACCTTGACCATCGCCTCAACGGTATTTTCCGCTCTCTATTGCGGGGCCAGACCAGTGTTCGTTGATGTCCAACCGGACACATGGAATATGGATCCTGTTCAGTTAGAGGCAAAAATCACCAAGAAAACCAAGGCCATTGTGCCGGTGCATATGTACGGTCACCCCTGCGATATGGATGCGATCATGCGCGTGGCGCGCAAGCACCGCATTGCCGTCATTGAGGACGCGGCCCAAGCGCATGGGGCCCAATACAAAGGCCGCAAGACAGGCAGTTTCGGGAAATTGTCGTGTTTCAGTTTTTACAGCAATAAGATCATCACCTGCGGTGAAGGCGGCATGGTCTTGACCGACGATGATCAGCTGGCGGAAAAATGCCGCAGTTTAAAAAACCTTTCTTTTTTAAAAGAACGCCGGTTTTTCCATAAGGACATGGGTTTTAATTACCGGATGACCAATGTGCAGGCCGCCATCGGTCTGGCGCAGTTGGAGCAGATCGATGACATGATCGCCCGGCGCCGGCGGAACGCGCGTTTGTATAATGAATTATTATCCGGCATTGAGGGCTTGGTCCTTCCGACGGAAAGACCGGATGCGCGCAATGTGTATTGGATGTATGGCGTTGTTGTTGACAGGTCGTTTGGTGTCAGCCGTGATGTTTTGATGAAGAAACTGTCGAAAAAGGGCATTGAGACCCGCACATTTTTTATCCCCATGCACGATCAGCCGGTATTAAAAAAGGCGGGCTGCGCCGATCACAGGAAATATCCTGTTTCCGAACGTCTGGGCCGCTGTGGATTCTACCTGCCTTCCGGCAGCGGGCTTAAGCCCAAGGAGATCGCATACATCGCAAAATGCCTTAAAGCGGTCAGATGAAGATAATCTTAGCGGCCAAAAGCGTTTATCCCTTCCATCCCTTCGGCGGCGTTCAAAAATACGTTTATTATTTTGCAAAGCATTTGCTTCAAGCGGGCGTTGACGTTGAGATCATCGCCCCTCTTGATGACGGCAAACCCCGGACGGAATATTTTGAAGGCATCCGATACACGCTCATTGGACCCCGCATTTCTTCCTATTTGGAGCTTCCCGTCGGGTGGCTGGGGGTGCACTGGTTCGCCCGTGATCTGGCGCGTTATTTAAAAGACAAGCCCTTCGACATCCTGCACAGTTTTGATATGACCGGGCTGTATTACCTCAATGTTCCCGGCCGTAAACCGGTCATCGCCCATATTTTTTCCGACAATTATTTATGCAATCCGATCACGGTCACCGGATATTTGAGCCTGTTCGGTTATAAGCCCCACGATATCAAGAAAACCAAGATAGCCCTTTCCCCGTTCGCCGGCTTAAAGGCCATTGCGCAGTATCCCGCCCAGTATTTTTTCAAGACCAAACCCATGCACCGGTATCTGACCGGATGTGAGCGGGTGTTTTTGGAGGATGAATATTTCCGTGAGGAAGTTGTGCGCTTGTTCCGGCTGGACCCTGCCAAGGTGCGGGTCATTCCCGTCGGGGTGGATGTGGGATATGCGCGCAAACAGATGGAAGCCGCGGCCCTGACCAGAGCGCAGCTTGGTTTTTCCGAAGACGATCTGGTCTTATTGACGGTCAACCGTTTGGCCGCGGACAAAGGGATCGACAAGATCATTTTAGCGCTTAAGACCATACGCCTGAGCCTTCCCGCGGCAAAACTGGTGATCGTAGGCAAGGGGTATCAGGAACAGGAACTGTTGTCGTTGATCAATGCCGGCGGATTGAAGGAACATGTCCGGCTGTTTAAAGATGTCCGGGAAGAGGACCTTTATGCGTATTACAAAATTTCCGATTTGTATCTATGCGCTTTTTCTTTTCCCGGTTCAAGCATCAGCACATTGGAGGCCATGGCCGCCGGCTTGCCGGTCGTGACCACGGCCCAGCCATGGCTGGTTCCCGCGGGCCGTAACGGGATTTTCATCCCTGATAACCAACCGTCTGCCATCGCGCAAGCCGTTATGAGTTTGGCGGCAGGGGATTTGAAGGCCAAAGCCGCTGTTTCTTTAGACCTTGCCAAGAATTACGATTGGCCGCAGATCGCCCGCCGCGCCCAGGGGCTTTATCAAAAGATTTTGTCTAATTCGTAAAATCAACTATAATAACCCCTTATGCACGAACGGGTTAATATTCTAGGCGTGCGCGTCAGCGCCCTTAACGTGGATCTGGCCTGTCGGGAAATTGAGGGCTGGGTCAAAGAGCGGCGCAAAAGCTATGTGTGCGTGGCGCCGGTTTCCACCATTGTGGATTGCCAGCACGACAGCGCTTACAGGGACCTGGTCAATGCCGCGGACATGGTCACGCCCGACGGTATGCCGGTGGCATGGCTGGTCAGGTCCAAGGGCTATCCTTATGTTGAGCGTACTTATGGTCCGGACCTGATGCGTATTCTTTGCCGCCGCCCGGGGCTGCGTCATTATTTCTTTGGCGGTACCCCACAGGTCCTCAAAGGGCTTGAACAATGTTTGAGAAAGGATTTTTCCGGCATTGCTATTGCCGGCAGGATTTCCCCGCCGTTTCGTCCCCAGGCCCAATTGGAAGATGAACAGACAATAGCAGCGATCAACCAGGCCAGGCCGGACATCCTCTGGATCGGTTTGGGTTCTCCCAAACAGGATTTCTGGATGAAGCTCAACCGGGACCGTTTGGAGGTGCCGGTCATGGTCGCGGTGGGCGCGGCATTCGATTTTCTGGCAGGGGCCAAACCCCAGGCCCCGCGCTGGATGCAAAGGGCGGGTTTTGAATGGTTGTTCCGTTTGTGTTGTGAGCCCAAGCGGTTATGGAGACGCTATTTGGTCGGCAACAGCTTATTTGTATACTATTTATTAAGGTCATTGTATAATAACTCCTTTTCCAAGCATTAAATTTATACATCGCCTATGCGCTCCCGAAAAGAATATTTGATCATCCGTTCCATTTACGCGGCCATTGACCTTTTTTGCGTCTTTTTGGCCTTTTATCTGGTCTGCTGGTCCAGGCGGGCGACCCTGCCATTTACCGTAGACCTTCCGGGTTTTTTGGGAGAAGACAATCCTTTTAAATCGGTCTTCCTTTTATGGGCCGCGGTCGTTTTATTTTTTAACCAGACGCATGGGTTATATAAGACCCACCGGGAACAGATGGAAGGGTTGGAGATCTGGGAAGTCGTCAAATCCATTTTTGTCTCCACGTTAGTCATCATCACGCTGGCCTATTTGTTCAAGATCCAGGATTTTCCCCGCGGCGTCATGATCTTAAACGCGCTGGTCATTGCCCTGTTTTGCTCGATCTGGCGGGTGTTTAAGAAACTATTGGTCAATTATCTGGCACGGCGCGGCTATAACAATTTTAACGCCGTGATCATCGGGGCCGGCAAGGTGGGCGTATTGCTGGCCGAGGAGATCAAAAAGCGTCCCGCGCTGGGAGTTAAAATTGTCGGTTTCCTGGATGATTATAAAACCGGAACGTGCGGCAGCGGTCCCTGGCCGGTTTTGGGGCGCATTGATCAATTTTCTGCCATTACCCCCAAATCGTTCATCAACAAAATGTTCATCACCATTCATCATAACAGCGACGTGTTCGTGCGCCTTCTGGAGCAGGCGCGGGGATTGGGGGTGGCGGTCCGTGTCGTTCCCCAAGGGTATGAATGGATGGTCCATGATCCGGCTAAATATAATATAGGGATCATTCCGGTCCTGGAATATTGGGATGTTGATGTCAATTACCGTTTGCGGGCCAAACGTTTTTTTGATCTCTGCCTGGCCTGGATCATTTTTTTATTCCTGTCGCCGGTATTGGCTGTCATTGCCGTGCGCATCAAACTCGACAGTCCGGGACCGGTCTTTTACAAGTCCAGGCGCTATGGCCTGTGCGGCAAGGTCTTTCCTATGTATAAATTCCGCAGCATGGTTTGCAACGCGGAGGAGATGTTGTCCCAGCTCAAAGATAAAAATGAAGTGGACGGGCCTATTTTTAAGATACGCAAAGACCCGCGGATCACGAAATTCGGGACGTTCTTGCGCAAATACAGTCTGGACGAACTGCCGCAGATCCTCAACGTCATCAAGGGGGACATGAGTTTGGTCGGGCCCAGGCCTTTGCCCGTGGAACAGATCGAGAAAGAAGACCTGCAGCAATTCAAACGCCTGGAAGTGCGCCCGGGGATCACGGGCTTATGGCAGATCCGCGGCCGTAGCGACCTGCCTTTTGTGCGCCTGGTCAAGTGGGACATTTGGTATATAAATAACTGGTCTTTTGGTTTGGATTTGTATATATTGTTCCAGACTTTGCCGGTCGTGCTGAAAGGCAAAGGGGCCTATTGATGGCAAAAACCGCGCTGATCACAGGCATCACCGGTCAGGACGGCTCTTATCTGGCCGAGCTCCTTTTAGCCAAGGGCTACACGGTCTACGGTTTGATCCGCCGCGCCAGCAGTTTCAACACCGGCCGCATTGACCATTTGTATCAAGACCCCCATGAACGCAATCCCAAACTGCGTTTGGTTTACGGGGACTTGAACGACGCCAGTTCTTTGAACCTCACCATTAAGACCTTAAAACCCGACGAGATCTATAATTTGGGCGCGCAAAGCCATGTGAAGGTCTCTTTTGAGATCCCCGAATACACGGCGGAAAGCGCAGGGGTGGGCACGACCCGGATCCTGGAAGCCATCCGCGATTCCGGCCTTAAGACCAAATTTTATCAGGCCTCCTCGTCGGAAATGTATGGCAAGGTCCTGGAAACCCCGCAAACCGAACGGACACCGTTCTATCCGCGCAGTCCGTATGGGGCGGCCAAGGTGTACGCATATTGGATGACGGTCAATTACCGCGAAGCATACCGTATGTTCGCCTGCAACGGCATTTTGTTCAACCATGAATCCCCACGCCGGGGAGAGACCTTTGTGACCCGTAAGATCACCATGGCGATCGCCCGCATCAAACACGGGCTGCAAAACAAGCTTTATTTGGGGAATATCAATGCCAAACGCGACTGGGGCTATGCCGGTGATTACGTGGAGGCGATGTGGCTGATGCTGCAGCAGCCCAAACCGGATGATTATGTGATCGCCACCGGCCGGACCCACTCGGTGAAGGAATTTTTACAAGAGGCGTTTGAGTATGCCAAATTGGACTGGCGCAAATATGTGGCCATTGACAAACGGTATTTCCGTCCGACGGAAGTGGATCTTTTGCAGGGGGATGCGTCCAAAGCCCGGCGGGTCTTAAAATGGAAACCGAAAGTCAGTTTCACCAAACTTGTGCGCATGATGGTTGACGCGGACATGGGGTTGGCCCATAAAGCGGTTTACGGGCTGAAGGGGAAGAGGCCGTGAATTTTTGGAAGAATAAAAAGGTCGTGATCACCGGCGGGGCCGGTTTTTTGGGAAAGTTCATGGTGCGGGAGATCAAGCGGCGCGGCTGCCGGCAGATCTTTGTTCCACGTTCATACGAATACGATCTGCGCAAGGTTTCCGTGATCCGCCGTTTGCTCAAAGAAACCAAGCCGGATATCATCATCCATGCCGCGGCCGTGGTCGGCGGCATCGGCGCTAACCGCGAAAACCCCGGAAAATTTTTTTATGATAACTTGATGATGGGCGTGCAGCTTATTGAGCAAGCCCGCCTGTTCCAGGTGTCAAAATTGGTGGCCATAGGCACGATTTGCGCGTATCCGAAATTCTGTCGGGTCCCGTTCAAGGAAGATTCCATCTGGGACGGCTATCCCGAGGAGACCAATGCCGCCTACGGCCTGGCCAAGAAAATGCTTTTGGTGCAGTCCCAGGCGTACCGCCAGCAATACGGGTTTAATTCCATCTATCTGTCGCCGGTGAATTTGTATGGTCCTGGGGATAATTTTGCTCTGCCGACATCCCACGTTATCCCTGCGCTGATCCGCAAATGCGTGGAAGCCAAACAAAGCCGCTCTTCGAGCATTACGGTCTGGGGGACGGGTAAGCCCACGCGGGAATTCTTGTACGTGGAAGACGCCGCGCAGGGCATTGTGCTGGCAGCGGAAAAATACAACAAGATCGATTCGGTCAATATCGGCACGGGACAGGAGATCTCCATCAAAGAGCTGGCTGTTTTGATCATGAAATTGACGGGTTTTAAAGGCCGCGTGATCTGGGATGGGTCCAAGCCCGATGGCCAGCCCCGCCGGCATCTGGATGTTTCCCGCGCGCAAAAGGAATTTGGGTTTAAAGCAAAGGTCGGTTTACAAGAAGGCCTAAGAAAGACCATCCAGTGGTATGTTAAGAGCCATGGGTGTTAATCAAAATAATTCTATGGACCAGAGAAATATGATCGTATGGCTGGATCGTTTGATCCGGGGTTCTTTTTACATTTTGATCTTTTGCCTGCCTATTTCCATCGCGCTGGTGGAGTCCTTTTCTGGATTCGCGATCTTTTTTCTTGCTCTCAAGCGTGGGTTGGCCTTTGCGAAGGCCGGCGGCGGGCTCTGGCCGCGCGTGCGGGATTTTTTTGCTCCGCCCATCAGCTTCCTTGACCGTCCTTTAGGTTTTTTTATTGCCGCGACCGCCCTTTCCGTTGTTTTTAGCCAGCATCATCAGTTGAGCATTGTGGCATTTTTCGGGAAAACATTGCAGGGGTTCTATGTGTACAGCGCTTTTTTGGAGGCGTTCACGGACACGGATTCGGTGGATAATTTCATTTTTGTCTGGTTTGCTTCGGCCCTGATCACGGGATCAAGCGGTTTATTCCAGTATTTTTTCGGCCATGATTTTTTGCGCAATACCGCGCTGGTGGGCGGCCGTGTTTCATCGTCCCTGCGTCACGCCAATGATTTTGGCGCTTATATCGTTGCTGTCTCCCCCTTGCTTTTGGTCCTGTTGCTGCGTTGGAAAGCATTTTGCACGCAGTTAGACAGCAGGCCTTCCTGGTGGGTGCGCGTTTTTCTTTTAGCCGCGTGTCTGGTGCTGGTCGTGTGCCTGGGGCTGACCTTTTCCCGCGCTTCATGGATCGCTTTTTTCGCGGCCATTGTGCTGGGAGGGCTTTCTAAAAGAAAGAACACGCTCATTGTTTTCCTGATCATCATGGGATTTATTGTGGTTTTTATGCCGATCATGGTCAAGACCCGCAACGCGCCTTTGATCACGGATGGTGTCCGCGCCCAAACGGACAATATGAGCCAAACCGCCAAAGACCACGGGATCTTTTCCAAGGAATATATTCAGACCCTTCTCAAGGGCACGGTCAGCCCGGGGATGGGCAGGTCCTCGTATTGGCGTGAAGCGCTGGGGATCATTTATGATCATCCGGTGTTTGGGGCGGGGTTAAACACTTATTCCCGTGTTGCTCCGGCGTATAAGATCGGTTGGGGCGGGTATCCGCACAATTCCTATCTGCAGATCGCGGCGGAACTGGGTTTGGTTGGGTTAGGCGCGTTCTTATGGATGCTCTGGACATTTTTTAGAGGATCATTTCAATGCATCAACCGGATGCCGGTCGGATATCTGCGCTGCGTTTTGATCGGGACCCTGGCCGGATTTTTCGCGTATTTGGTCCAGAGTTTTTTTGATACCACATTTTACTCGGTGCAATTGTCCATGTTTTTATGGATCATGATGGCCCTGGCTGTGGCTGTCCAAAAGATCTTCCGGAGCCAACCCGCCCTATGAATAAACAGACGGTCAAAGACGTCATTTTAAAGGGCAAAAGGGTCATGATCCGCGTGGATTTTAACGTGCCTTTGGATGAGCATTTTCATATCACCGATGACCGCCGCATCAGCGCGGCTTTGCCCACTATCCGCTACGCGTTAAAGCAGGGGGCCGCAAAGGTCATTTTGATGAGCCATCTGGGCCGGCCCAAGGGCACTGGTTTTGAAGCGGTGTTCTCGCTCAAACCCGTGGCTGTCCGTTTGCAGGAACTGTTGAAAGAGCCCGTTACATTTTTGAATGACTGCATCGGGCCTGCGGTCAAGGACGGTGTTGCCCAGGCCAAGGCCCGTGTCGTGCTTTTAGAAAATTTGCGTTTCCATAAAGAGGAAGAGAAGAATGACCCTGCTTTCGCCAAAGAGCTGGCTTCCTTGGCCGATATTTACGTGAATGACGCGTTCGGCACCGCGCACCGCGCCCACGCCTCCACAGCCGGGATTACCGCGTTTTTGCCGTCGGCGGCCGGGTTTCTGATCGAAAAGGAACTGCAATATTTGGGCAGCGCCATCAATGACCCCAAGCGGCCGCTGGTTGTTATCTTAGGCGGGGCCAAGGTCTCGGACAAGATCGCGTTGATCAAGAATTTGATCCCCAAGGCCGATGCCATCATCATCGGCGGGGGCATGGCGTACACGTTCCTGAAAGCCCAGGGCAAAAGCATCGGCAATTCCAAACTGGAAGCGGACAAGGTGGGGATGGCCGGGGAGCTTCTTAAGCAGGCCGAAAAAGCCGGCGTTGAAATGGCGCTGACCATTGATTTCGTCATCACCCAAAGTTTTACCAGCGACGACTGCAAAATTTCCGATACCATTCCCGACGGGTGGGAAAGTTTGGACATCGGCCCCAAGACCCGCGAACGGTATAAGGCCATTTTGTCCAAGGCCAGGACCGTGGTGTGGAACGGTCCGCTGGGTGTTTTTGAGCGCGATGCTTACGCCAAGGGCACAAGGGCCATTGCCGAATACCTGGCGTCTTTAAAAGATGTGACGGTGATCATCGGCGGCGGGGATTCGGCGGCCGCGGTGGCCAAATTCGGTTTGGAAGACAAGATGACCCACATTTCCACCGGCGGCGGGGCTTCGCTGGAATTTTTGGAAGGCAGGGAATTGCCTGGCATTGCCGCTTTGAATAATAAACCGTAAGGGCGATTATTAATCGCCCCTACAGACGGACAATCAATATGCGCACACCTATCATTGCCGGAAATTGGAAATTGAACAAAACCTCCCGCGAGGCCATTGTGCTCGTGGAGGAGCTAAAGCGCGAGGTGGCAGATTTAGAAGGCGTGGACATTGTTGTGTGCCCGCCGTTCACCGCGCTTGAAAGCGTCAGTGAGGCCCTGATCGAGACCAATATCGCCGTCGGCGCCCAGAATGTGTATTGGGCTGACAGCGGCGCTTTTACCGGCGAGATCTCGGCGCCCATGCTCAAAGATTTTGGTGTTCAATATGTCATTGTCGGCCATTCCGAGCGCCGCCAGTATTTCGGGGAGACCAATGAAACGGTCAATAAGCGCCTGCGCGCGGCCCTGGCCCATGGCTTGACGCCCATTGTTTGTGTGGGTGAGAATTTGGCCGAACGCGAGGCCGGTAAGACCTTTGCCGTCATCCAGACGCAGGTCCAGGGATCTTTGGCGGGCCTGACATTTGATGAAATGAACAAGATCGTCGTGGCCTATGAACCGGTGTGGGCCATCGGCACGGGCAAGACCGCGACACCGTCCATGGCGCAGGAAGTCCACGCGTTTATCCGCGGCCTTTTGGCAAAAATTTTTAATCCGGACACGGCGCAGTCCGTACGCATCCAGTATGGCGGCAGTGTTACGCCGGAAAACATCGCCGCGCTCATCAGCCAGCCCGACATTGACGGCGCTTTGGTGGGCGGGGCCAGTTTGAAAGCGGCTTCTTTCGCGGCCATTGTTAAAGCGGCTTTAAATAAAGATGTTAAACTCTAAGCCCTAAATTCTAAACTCTAAACAAATTCAAATGACCAAATGTTCCAATGACCCAAACGTTTTGAATTTTGTTCTTTTGAATTTTGATATTGTTTAGGATTTAGAGTTTAGGATTTAGAGTTTAATCTTAGGAGACCAATTTATGGGATTTGTCCTTTTTATCCACGTTACGGTGTGCGTTCTTCTGGTCATTTCCATCCTCATGCAGGCTGGCAGGGGAGGCGGCCTGGCCGAGAGTTTTGCTTCGGCGGAGTCCATGTTCGGCACGCAGACCAATGCGTTCATGGTGCGCGTCTCGACGGTTTTGGCCCTGATTTTTCTTGTGACGTCCTTGATCCTGGCGTTCAACGCTTCAAAGAAGGAAAGATCTCTGATGACCAATGATCGGCTTTTGCCAAAGGCCCAGGAAACCAAACAGCCGGCTGTCACTGTTACGCCGGTGACGCCAGCTCCGGCGGCAACAACAGTGCCGGACAGCACCCCCAAGCCCTAATGTGAAAATATTTTTTTCCGCATTTTTATTTTTATTTCTGCTGTCCATGCCCGCCGGGGCGGTCCAAAACCGTTACGGCGGGCAAATTGTTTTAGCCGTATCTTCCGACCCCAAGACCTTCAATGAGATCGTGGCCAGCGAGACCTCGAGTTCCGCGGTCACCAACATGCTTTTTGAAGGGCTCACCACCACCGATGCGTTCACCCTGAAAGTTATTCCCAATCTCGCCGCCTCCTGGCAGGTGAGTCCCGACGGGCTGACGTGGACGTTTCATTTGCGCCCCGGTGTGACGTGGTTTGACGGAAGGCCTTTTGGCGCGGACGACGTGGTCTTTACCTTCAATGACCTCATTTACAATCCCGATATCCCGTCTTCTTCGCGCGACGTGTTCACCGTGGACGGCAAACCGTTTGTGGTCCAAAAGGTGGATGATCTGACGGTGCGTTTTATCCTGCCGGTCAGATTCGCGCCGTTTTTGCGCGGCATGTCCCAGCCCATTTTACCCAAACATAAACTGGAGGGGCCGCTGAAGGCGGGCAAGTTCGCCTTCACCTGGGGTATTGATACTCCCCCTAAGGACGTCGTCGGCACAGGATCATTTTATCTGGACCAATACGCTCCCGGCGAACGGCTGGTTTTCAGGCGCAACCCGCATTATTGGAAAAAGGCCGGTAACGGGGATGTCCTGCCGTATCTGGACAAGGTGGTCTTTTTGATCATCCCCGACGCGGACGGCCGGCTTTTAAAATTTCTGGACGGACAATTGGATCACGTGGATCTGCGCGGGGCAGATTTTCCTTTGCTTAAGCCCCTGGAGGCAAAAAGAAATTTTCATATTTATGACGCCGGCCCCGCGTTCGGGAGCAATTTTATCGCGTTCAATCAGAACGCGCGCGCAAATCCCAAAACCGGCAAGGCGTTTGTGGACCCGGTGAAATTGTCCTGGTTCACGGACGTTAATTTCCGCCGGGCCGTGGCCCATGCCATTGACAGGCCAAAGATGATCGAGATCCTGGCCAACGGGCTGGGCACGCCCCAATACGGCCCCATGAGCCCGAGCTCCGGGTTCTTTTACAATCCCAGGACGCCTTCCTACAATTATGATCTGGATAAGGCCCGGCAGTATCTGGCCGCGTCCGGTTTTAAAGAACGCAACGGCCGCCTTTATGACAGCAATGGCGATCCCGTCGAGTTCAACCTTTATACCAACGCGGGGGAGCGCACCCAGATCGCGGCCATGGTCCGCGCGGACCTGGAACATTTGGGTATGAGGGTGAATTTGCTGACGCTTGAGTTCAACGCCTTGGTCGCTAAACTTATGTCTTCCTATGATTGGGATGCCATCATTTTGGGTTTGACCGGCGGGATAGAGCCGCATTTCGGCAAGAACGTGTGGCATTCGTCCGGCCAATTGCATTTGTGGGGTCCCAAGCAGGAGGTGCCCGCGACCGCGTGGGAGAAACGGCTTGATGACATTTTCACCGCGGGCGTGCAGGAACTCAACGAGGACAAGCGCAAGGTCCTTTACGACGAGTTTCAGATGATCGCCGCCCAGCAATTGCCCGTGGTGTACACGTATCTGGACGACAATCTCTTTGCCGTGCGCGACCGTTTCGGCGATCTCAAACCTTCTGCTTACGGCGGGGCATTGCATAATCTGGAGGAGATTTACGTAAAATAATAAGATATGCGCCTGTACATTTTAAAAAGATTGGGTATTGCGGTCCTGCTTTTGCTGGCCATGACGTTCATGACCTTTCTGATCATGCGCGCAACACCGGGCAATTTTTTTGACGCGCTTAAGATGAACCCGCAGATCTCGCCGGAAACCGTGGCGCGTTATGAGCATCTTTACGGCCTGGATAAGCCGCTGTTCATCCAATACGGGCATTGGCTGGCCAATATCCTGCGCGGGGAGTTCGGCTATTCTTTTTATTACAATGTGCCGGTCACTCATATTCTGGTCGGCCGTTTGGGCAATACGTTCATCCTATCTTTGGCGAGTTTCCTGCTGACATGGCTTGTTGCCATTCCTTTAGGTGTCTGGGCCGCGCTTCGCCGCAACCGGTTGGCTGACCGTTTATTGAGTTTTTTGTCATTCGCCGCTTTTTCCACGCCGGGATTCTTTCTGGCCATGCTGTTATTGTACGCGGCCAGCCAGTGGGGTGTTCTGCCTTTGGGAGGCATGCGCAGCCCGACCTACGATGATATGACAGCTCTCGCCAAGATCCTGGATGTCGGCGCGCATTTGATCATCCCGACGGTGGTCCTGTCCCTGGCGTCCATGGCCAGTTTACAGCGGCTCATGCGCGCCAATCTGCTTTCCGTTTTGCGCAAACAATACGTGACCGCGGCCCGTGCCAAAGGCCTGCCGGAAAACCAGGTCATTTACCGCCACGCTCTTCGCAACGCTTTTAATCCCATGGTCACCTTGCTGGGATATGAATTTTCCGGTCTTTTAAGCGGGGCCGCGCTCGTCGAGATCGTTTGCAGCTGGCCGGGACTGGGAACGCTGATGCTCACCGCGGTGCGGGCCAAGGACATGTATGTGGTCATGGCCAGCATGCTCATGGGCGGGGTGCTTTTGCTGTTGGGAAATTTGCTCGCCGACATTCTTTTACTTTGGGTGGACCCGAGGATCCGTTATGGCTCGAATGCGTAACCGCTGGGCTGTTGGATGTGCCTGCGTTCTGGGCTTATTGTACGGGGCTGCGGTCTTTGCCGACGTTCTGGCGCCTTATGGTTATGGCGATGAAGACCGCAATTATTCGTTCTGCCCGCCCACACCTGTTGTTATTTGGGAGAAAGGTCATTTCGTGCCGCCGTTCGTTTACGGCCGCGTTCTGCGTTTTGATGAATACCGCCGAAGGGTTTATGATATTGACCCCGCGCAAAAATATCCGGTCCGGTTTTTCCGTGAGGGCCGTTTGTTCGGCGTGGACACCCCGGGGCGCGTTTATCTGTGGGGCGCGGATAGCCGCGGCCGTGACCTTCTTTCCCGTATTCTCTACGGGGCGAGGATCTCATTGTCCATCGGCTTGGCCGGGGTGGCCATCGCCTTTACGCTGGGACTGATGGTGGGAGGCATTGCCGGTTATTACGGCGGATGGGTGGATGGGATCTTGATGCGTGTTTGCGAAGCGTTCATGATGGTCCCCGGGTTTTATTTGATGCTGGCTTTGCGCGCCGCGGTGCCGGATAATTTCAATTCCGTGCAGATCTATTGTTCGGTCGTGGTCATTTTGTCTTTTATCGGGTGGGCGTCGCTGGCGCGCGTCATCCGGGGGATGGCCCTGTCTTTGAGCCAACGGGATTATGTGCTGGCCGCCAAAACCATGGGCGTGCCCGACGGCATTATTATTCTACGCCATATTTTGCCCCATACGGTGTCGTATTCTCTGGTGGCGCTCATGTTGAGCATCCCCGCTTATATTTTAGGGGAGGCGGGTTTGAGTTTATTGGGTTTAGGCATCCAGGACCCGGTCCCCAGTTGGGGAAATTTGCTTTCAGATGCCATGGGCATTGTCCAGATCACATTCGCGCCGTGGATCCTCATTCCCGGGCTTTTTATTTTCGCGGCCGTCATCTGTTTTAACGTCATCGGCGACGGCCTGCGTGATGCTTTAGAAGGATCGTAAATGAATTTATTATCCATCCAAAATTTAACAGTTACTGTTAACGAAACAAAAATTCTCAACGACGTTTCTTTTTGTGTGGGCAAAGGACGCATCATGGCTCTGGTCGGCGGTTCAGGCGGCGGTAAGACCACCGCGGGGATGTCCATCCTGCGGCTTCTGGCCGAACCCCTGTGCATCCGCAGCGGGAGCGTCATTTTTGATGGTCAGGATATTTTATCTTTACCTCACCAACAGATGCGTCGTCTGCGGGGAGCGCAGATCGCCATGGTGTTCCAGGAGCCGTTGGACGCTTTTGATCCTTTGTTCACCATCGGCGAACAGATCGACGAGGTTTTGGCCGCGCATACTGATCTATCATCGCAACAGCGCCATGAAAGAGCCATGGAAGTTTTGTCCCAGGCGCAATTGCCGCAGCCCGAACGCGTGGTCCGCCGTTATCCCCATCAGTTGAGCGGCGGCCAGCGCCAGCGCGCCATGATCGCCCAGGCCATTGCCTGTAGACCAAAACTTTTGATCGCGGATGAGCCCACCAGCAATCTGGACGTCGTGGCCCAGGCCGGGATCATGGACGTGTTGCGCGCGCTTAAGTCGGAGATGTCCGTCATTTTGATCACCCATGATCTGGGCATGGTCGCGCACATTGCTGATGACGCGGTCGTGTTATGCGAGGGCAGGGTCGTGGAAGCGGGGCCGGTCATGGACATCATGACAAACCCGCGTCATCCGTACACGCAAGCCATGGTCAAGGTATTCCAATAATGCTTGAGATGCGGGACATCAAGAAATATTTCGCTTCCGGCCTTGTCAAAGCCGTGGACGGGGTCAGTTTATCTGTTGAGCGCGGTGAATGTCTGGCCATCGTCGGTGAATCCGGATGCGGGAAAACCACGCTGGCCAAGGTCCTTTTGGGATTATTGCCCGCGGATGAAGGGCGGATACTGCTCGACGGCAAACTTCTGGATACCCGCGGCCGGCGTAAGGTCCAAATTGTTTTTCAGGACCCTTACGCCAGTCTGGACCCGCTCTGGACGGTGCGCGGCATTTTGTCTGAAGCGTTCCATGCGCGGCCCGGTCTGGGCCCCCAGGAGCAGGAGAGGCAGATGCGCGCCGTGCTTGCCGAGGTCGGTTTAACAGAGGACATGCTGGTCCGCCGGCCCCATCAGTTGAGCGGCGGCCAGCGCCAGCGCGCGGCCATTGCCCGGGCGCTGTTGACCCAGCCCCGCGTGCTGGTGCTCGATGAGCCCGTGTCGTCTCTGGACGTGCTGGTGCAAAAACAGATCATGGACCTTTTGAAGAAGGTCCGCAGTGATTTCGCGCTGACATGCGTTTTTATTTCCCATAATCTGCGTGTCGTGCGGGATTTCGGTGATAAAATAGCCGTGATGCGTGAGGGCCGCGTCCTTCAAACAGGGTCCTGGGCGCAGGTTTTTGGTCCCGACGGACATCCATACGCGCGCCAACTCCATAAAGCCGCTTTCGAATATACGACATGAGCGACCGATTCTGGCAACGGTTAAGTTATCTTTCAGGGATCGCCGCCCTCGGCGTATTTTTCGGGCTCGCCGTTTTCCTGGCCGGTGTTGAGGTCAAAGACCTGGACCTGTGGCTGCATTTGAAGACCGGCCAGATCATCGCCGAAACCGGATCTGTCCCGTCCGTTGACATTTTTTCCTCCACCATCGCCGGAAGACCCTGGATCAATCACGAATGGCTGTTCCAGGTCCTTGTCCACTATGTGCATCAGTTCTTCGGCTTTGACGGGCTGATCACCATGCAGGTATGGGTGGTGACCCTGACCCTGGCCCTGCTGCTTTTTCTGGGCTACAGCCGCGAGCGTCAATGGCTGGTTGTTTTCACCCTGCTTCTGGTTCTTTTGGTCTATAAGACCCGTTTCACGATACGTCCTGACATTTTTTCCCTGCTTTTTTTCGTCCTTTACGTCCATCTTTGTTCAGCGCACATTCACAAGCGATGGTTTTTGCCCGCTCTGGTCCTGATCCAGGTGGTGTGGACGAACATGCACGGGTTTTTCTTTTTCGGGCCCTTGCTCATCGGGACCGGGATATTCGCGGAATTCCTCAAGCGCCGCGTGCCCCTGCCCTTTGAATGGAATACCGTCGCGCGTTTGACCGACGAAGAATACCGGCGTCTTCGATGGGCGGGCTTAGCCGTGCTTCTGGCCTGCTGTGTCAATCCTTTGGGTATCAAAGGCGCTTTATACCCGCTTGTTGTCCTGGGACAATTGGGCAATGGGGCAGGGGTATTTTTCAAACACATCACCGAACTGCAAAAACCCATTGCCTGGAACACGCTGTTCACGCTGCAATACCTTCCTTATAAAATGCTGATCCTGCTCTCGGCTTTAAGTTTCGTTTTTAACCGCCGGCGCGTGGATGTGAGCGTTTTTTTGGTGTGGATCGTCTTTCTCTTATTTTCGCTCACCGCCATACGCAATATGGTTTTTTTCGCGGCGGCCGCGTATCTGGTCTTTGCCGCCAATGCCGCGCAGGTCGTCTGGGACGACGTGACGCCGCTGCGTTTCACGCATCCCAGGTTCAAATCCATGACCGGCATTATCCTGAAGCTCTCCCTGCTCATGTGGATGATGAATCTGGGGCTGGCGGTGGCCACCAACGGCTATTTTGATTTTGATACGTATGAGCGCAAAAGCGAATTCGGGGGACTGTCCAAACGCAGTTATCCGTATAAGGCCGTGGATTTTTTGGTCGCCAACGGCATCAAAGGTGATTTTTTCAATGATTTTAATTCCGGCGCGTATCTCATCGGCCGCGCTTACCCCAACGTGAAGGTTTTTATCGACGGACGCACCGAACTGTACGGCTCGGATTTTTTTGAACGTTATCAAAAGGTATGGAAGCAGGGAGACCTGAAGATGTTCCGGGAGATGGATATCAAACGCAATATCACCGGCGCGTTCTTGAACAACAACAATCAGGACATCCCGCGCAAGGTCCTTAAGATGTTTGCCCGCATGCCCGGATGGAAGGTCGTGTATTTCGACGACGATGCCGTCATTTTTCTTAAAGAGACGCCGGTCCATAAACCCCTGATCACGAAATTTGCCGTTGATCTGAACAAGTGGAACCCCAAACCCATGGACCTCTTGAAGCTCGGCCCCAAACGCATTGACCCGTTCCCGTTTGTCAGCCGTGCTTATCTCCTGGAGTCCTTGGGGATGGACGGGCCCGCCTTAAAGGAGGTGGCGTGCGCCTTGCAGGTGTCGCCCGACCACCCCGGGGCATACAGGTTGTGGGGGAAGATCGATGCACGGCGCCGGGATTATCGCAAAGCGTTTGAACATTTCCGCATGGCCGTCATGCTGTTTCCCGGCGACCGCCAGAGCCGCATGGGACTGGCCAATGCCTATGAACATTTGGGGGACCGTCAGGGAGCGCTCAGGCAATACGAACGCCTGCTTGCGGATAAGCCCAATGATGTTAGAATAGCCGATAAAGTCAGGAAGTTGAAAGAACGTTTGAAAAAGTAAAAACAAAAGGTTTTCGCATGCGTGATATTTTGACCTTCATCCTCGCCGGCGGCAAAGGCGAGCGTTTAGACCCCCTGACCCGCGACCGGGCCAAGCCCGCCGTTCCTTTCGGCGGCATTTACCGCATCGTTGATTTTGCATTGAGCAATTGCGTCAACTCCGGGCTGCGCCGGATTTTTCTTTTGACCCAGTACAAGTCCTTTTCCCTGCAGCGGCACATCCTGGAGGGATGGAACATTTATTCCAATCAATTGGGGGAGTTCATCGACGTGGTCCCGGCCCAGCAGCGTATTTCCGCCGACTGGTACCGCGGCACCGCGGACGCCATTTACCAGAATTTGAACATGGTCCAGGATTATGACCCGAAACTGGTGCTCATCCTCGCCGGCGATCACGTCTACAAGATGGATTACCGCAAGATGATCGACGATCACGTCCGTACAGGCGCGGACATGACCGTGGCGTGCTTGTCCATGCCTAAAAGCGAAGCCGCCTATTTCGGGGTGGTTGAAGTGAATAAAAATAGCATGATCGTGGGTTTTCAGGAAAAACCGAAAGACCCTAAAACCATCCCGTCGGACCCCGGCTCCATTTTCGGGTCCATGGGCATTTACCTTTTTAATGCGGACGTTTTGTTCAAAGAATTGAAGATCGACGCGGACAAAAGCGATTCCGGCCATGATTTCGGTAAGAACATCATCCCGCAGATGATCCAAAAGAAAATGAAGGTGTCCGCTTACGATTTTGCGGCCAATAATGAATTTTCGTATTGGCGCGACATCGGGACCCGCGACGCCTATTATCAGGCCAACATGGACCTGGTGGGCCCCGACCCCAAATTCAACCTTTTTGAAAGATCATGGCCCTTAAGGACGCATTATCATCATTATTCGCCCGTGCGCGCGTACACGACGGGTAAAAAACCAGGGACGATCGTCAATTCTTTGGTGGCCAGTGGTTGTGTCCTGGAAAGCGCGCAGGTCATCCATTCGGTGGTTTCCAACAATGTGTTCATTAAGGACGGGGCGTCGGTGACAAATTCCGTGATCATGGACAGCGTCACCATAGGCCAAGGGGCGCAGATCCAGAATGCCATCATTGACAAGGACGTGGTCATTCCCGCGGGTGCCCGCATCGGTTTTGATGCAGAGGACGACCGTAAACGTTTTACGCTGACCACGTCGGGGATAGTAATTGTTGCGAAAAAAACATCATTATGAGGAAATCCCGCTTCGCGGGATAAATTCGCACAAACAAGTTATGTTCGTCCCGACGCTTCGGTCGGGACTCCATAACTTGTGTGCTCATTTATGATCATTCAGTCGAAGATCCGCGGTTTCATCTGCATCACCGCCCATCCCATCGGATGCGCCCGCAATGTCGCCGGGCAGATCGCTTATGTGCGTTCGCGCGGGGCCGTCAGCGGCGGGCCTAAAAAGGTCCTGGTGCTGGGCGCCTCTCACGGTTATGGCCTGGCTTCGCGCATTACAGCTGCTTTCGGCTGCGGCGCGGCCACGATGGGTGTCTTCTTTGAAAGACCCTCTGACGGCAAACGCACGGCCACGGCCGGGTGGTACAATTCCGCCGCTTTTGAAACAGAAGCCAAAAAGGCGGGGCTTTACGCCAAAAGTTTTAACGGTGATGCTTTTTCCGACGACATGCGCCGGCAGGTCTGTGACGCCGTTGCCAGGGACTGGGGACAGACCGACTGCGTCATTTATTCCCTGGCTTCTCCGCGGCGTATTGACCCTAAGACCGGAACATTATATAAGTCCATTCTTAAGCCCAAAGGCAAACCTTACACCAATAAGAGCATTGATTTTGAGGCCAACCGGGTGACCACGGTCACTTTGGAAGCGGCGACCGACGAAGAAATACAGGACACGGTCAAGGTCATGGGCGGGGAGGACTGGGAATTTTGGATCGAGGCCTTGCGCGCGCGGAATTTACTGGCGCCCAAGGCATTGACCGTGGCGTATTCCTACATCGGTCCGGACATGACTACGGCCGTGTACCGCAACGGCACCATCGGCGCGGCCAAAGACCATCTGGAGGCCATGGCCCATAAACTCGATGTCCTTCTCAAGCCAAGCGGCGGCCGGGCCGTGGTATCCGTCAACAAGGCCTTAGTCACCCAAAGCAGTTCCGCCATTCCTTTTATTCCTTTATACTTTGTGCTCTTGATGAAGGTGATGAAGACCAAGGGTGTGCATGAGGACTGTATCCAGCAGGCCTATCGGCTCTTTGCCGAACGTCTGTATAACGGGCGCGCGTTTGATCATATCCCCGTGGATGAGGCCGGCCGCGTGCGCATTGACAACCTGGAAATGCTGCCTGAGGTCCAGGCGGAGGTCAACAAACTGTGGGCCATCGTGTCCAGTGACAATGTGAACGCCATCGCCGACGTCACCGGTTATAACAGCGATTTCCTGCGCCTCTTCGGCTTCGGCATGGAGGGTGTTGACTACGACGCCGACGTCGACCCCTTAGTCGGCCCCGACGTGCCCCTTGAGCAAGCCGACGTTTCAAAACACCGCTCTTGATTTTTTATCGTTTTGGTGGATAATTAATGTATGAGACGTGTGAGAACTTTAGCTAAATTGATTGAGCCATTTGCGGGTCAATGGGTGACATTGACAGCAGATGAAAAGACCGTCCTTGGCGTTTCCAAGAACATGCGCACAGCCATTACTCAAGCCAGAAAAAAAGGCGAGCAGCAACCCTTTCTTATCAAATCCCCGGATGCCTATACGGCGGCGGTCTTCTATTGAAGCAAATATTCAATCTTGCTTATACCAACCTGATCATCCCTGCCAGCGGTTCGTTTGCCAGACGGATCATGTCCCGTCCGATGTTGCATACCGTATTGTCCCATCAAAAAAAGGATTTGGATTTTTCTTTTGCCTGTATCGTTGATTCAGGAGCGGATTATTGTGTTTTTCCTGCGAGATATGGGGAAATTCTCGGTCTGAATATAGAAAGCGGCCGTCGCCTGCGATCGGGCGGACTTGGCGGAGGGGACGTTCTTTATTTTCATAAGGTTACCGTTAAGGTGGTTCTTGATGGTGAGCCAGTGCAATTTCATTGTAGGGCCGGTTTCTCGCGCACCATGGACAAGGCGGGCATCGGCTTTCTGGGCAGGCATGGATTCTTTGAATTATTTGAGGATGTTTGTTTTCATGAAGACAAGAAGAAATTTGTTTTGAAAACCAATGATGATTTAGATTTTGAAGAATAGATTTTCTCCCCCCAAAATCCAGCAAATCAAAACTCCCCGATTGGCAAATCATTTAAATATCGTATATACTTGGCCCATCATGTATTTAAATCCAAGAATAAGACGCTTTCTGGCTTTGGGCCTGCTTTTTGCCTTTTTGGGCAATGGCTTGACCTTGCCACCTGCCTATGCTGACGTAGGGGCGATTATTAATCGCCCCTACATGCCTGCCCCCGGCACCCGCATTGGCTTAAGCCCCGCCTTTAACCCCCCGGTCCTCAAAGGCCTCAAGGTCCATCCTGACAACCCATTTCGTTTTGACTTTATTCTTGATCAAGGTGATTCCCTCCCCCTTGTGGGGAGGGCTAGGGAGGGGGATAAGCAAGAAGAACTCAAACAAGAAGCCAATAAACTCATCAAGTACTTCCTCGCCTCTTTGACCGTTCCAGAGAAGGACTTGTGGGTCAATTTATCTCCCTATGAGAAAGACCGCATCGTCCCTACATCCTTTGGCCAAACCGAGATGGGACGTGACCTCTTAGCCCAGGACTATCTGCTCAAACAGATCACGGCAAGCCTCATTTATCCTGAAGACGAATTCGGCAAGAAGTTCTGGAACAGGATATACCAAGAAGCAGCCAAAAGGTATGGAACAACCAATATACCGGTCAATACCTTCAACAAGGTCTGGATCGTTCCCGAGAAGGCCGTTGTCTACGAGAATGCCCAGGCAGGCACGGCCTATGTGGTTGAATCAAAGCTTAAAGTCATGCTGGAACAGGACTACCTAGCTCTTGAACATCAAGGGCGGGTCCTGCAAAGCCACTATGGAACCCGGCCTGCTCACCAGCTCGCAGGCGCGCTAAGCGGTCCGGCTTATTCGCCGGACCAGCGCCCCGCACCACGCGGGGATGTTAATGCTCTTGGCTCCCAAGTCGTCCGTGAAATAGTAATCCCAGCCCTGACCAAGGAAGTCAACGAAAACAAAAATTTCGCCCAACTGCGTCAGGTCTACAACTCTCTTATCCTGGCCACCTGGTACAAGAAGAAGATCAAGGACAGCATCCTTCTTCAAGTGTATGCGGACAAGAATAAAATCTCAGGCATTGGCTACGCTACGCCAACCCGGGGACATGTTCCGCAGAACGTGTCCCCAAGCACGTTGCCAACCAACCAAGCACTGAATGTGAAAGCACCCCAGGGAAACCCGCCCAACGATGTCGAAGCCATTTACCAGCAATACCTCACCGCCTTCAAGAAAGGCGTTTATAACTATATCAAAGAAGAGCAGGACCCCATCACCCAACAGATGATCCCAAGGAAGTATTTTTCGGGTGGCGCCACTATGGGGCAAACGGAAAAGATTTTAGATGTTGTGGACGAGGCTATGTTGGGAAGTGAAAGGGTTGATCGGATCATAAATGGTATTAAGAAAGCGACCTTAGTTATTTTGACTGCCGGATTAGTGCTGTCCCCTGGCGATACTCGACCGACACATTTGCCTCATCAAACGACGATCACCTTGGATAAATCCGTAGAGAGAACCATTACAGATGCTGTTAATACTCTGCCTTATTTTGAGTGGCGCGTGATGGGAGCAAAAGACAATCTTAAGGTAGCACAATTTATTGATCAAAATCTCATGGTTTATTATGCTGCAGATTCCGGTCCCATTCGACAGGTTAATAGACCGACAGTTTTTTATAGAGACATTCCGCAGGTCGGCCCGGCGTACATCGCAGCCATGATCCCGGGGACGGAAGGAGCCCGGAGGAGGCATATTGTACTTTCCGCGCATTTTGACACGAGAAGTATGTACGGCGCGGATGATAATGGTTCGGGGATTTCGTCACTTTTGGCGATCGCCAGGGCCGCAGTCAATTACACCTTTCGGGACAATGTTTATTTTATATTTACCAATGATGAAGAATATGGAAAGCTGGGAGCAAGAGCTGCTGTTAAAGATTTGCAGGATGTTGGAATTAATGACGGTAATGTTTTCTTTATCGATATTGATAGCATAGGCCAGTCACATTTAAGTTTGTCGAAAGAAGGAACAAAGCCGGATATATGGCTTTCTAAACCTATTGTATCCAAGGGGCAAGATGCCGTGAGTGTATTGGAAAAAGAGGTCCGGAACGTTCTTTCCAACGACCCACCATTTAATTTGCATAATGACATTAACGATGTATCAGCTTTTGAGACATTGCCTAGCGATGCGTCAGCATATACCCTTTACGGATATCCAGCTTTAACTGTTTCAGGCATCCCCTGGGGTAAATCCACAATACTCCATACTGAAAAGGACTCCCCAGACAAGGTGTCGCCAACGTCCATTTATCAGATCACGAGGTGGATTTTATCCTCATTACATCAACTGGCCAGGGGAGAGAAAGATATTGTTTGGCAAGCGTCTGTCTCCTATATTCCCTTGACTTCCGCCGGGATTGATCGCACGGAACGGAACTATTTAACGGATACACAAAGATTATTTGAGTCGTACGGGCTTTCTTTTCAATCGCGCCACGCCGTTTCACTAGACGAATATGAGTTGTTATCGCGATGGATGAGTTTTATCAGGGAAAAGTTCCCGGGTTATCGGGAACATTTCAAGGGGATTATATATGATCTGTCTTCGGGCATTGCTCATGCCAATCGACAGACAAGAATGATCGAGTTCGGGTTTCCTCTTCGTTCCAAGGCGATCTGGCTTCCTTACGGGTACTCGTTAAAATCCGGGGTATGGTATGCATCCGCAGATCTTGTCTTAACACATGAACTGGGGCATTTTATCAGTGAAGATGGATTGAGAAAGCAAGGAGTTGATTTGCACAGGTCTGGTTATATAGGCGATCTTCATACGCCTGAAGAATTGTTTGCGACTGACCTTGCTCTATGGTTGTTATATGGGAATTTGAAATCAGCCCCGGCTGTATTCCTAGATCACTACATTCATGGCGATTACGATTTTAAGACAGGCCAATTAACAACAATTATGAAGGAGGAACCTAAAAATATTGTTCCGTGGGAAATCCAAAGAATGAATTTGATTAAAAAGGCCGCTCAGGCAGTGGGTATTTCTATCGGGGGAGGATGGACAGCCGCTCCCGTAGATATAAATCCTTTTGTGCCTAAAAATTTTACTGCTCCTGTAAGAAAAGAGATGAATCCTGTGGATAGTAAGGATACGAAAAAGGATAAAGCTATGTTGAATAAAGGCGGTATTGATTTGAATGCCGTTGATAAGAATTTACAGGTAAAAATGGATTCCCTCCTTCGCGGGAATGACAAGGAGGGGGTCAAATTCAACATCAACCCCGTTATCTTGGAGCAATTGCAAAACGCCCCGGGCTTTGTGCCGGTCATTATCAACATCCAGCCCATGAATGATCTCCATTTGTTTCTGGGGATCCAAAATTAAATAGCCATGTTCTGGATTCCCGACAGAAGCATTCGGGAATGACACATAAAAATATCACTTCCCCGTTGACTTCCCGTCGATTGACCGTTAAATTAAAATGTATATGCATTTTAAACGTTTGGAAATTTTTGGCTTTAAGTCCTTTGCCGAGAAGACCGTGCTGGAATTCCAGCCCGGCCTCACCGCCATCGTCGGGCCCAACGGCTGCGGCAAGAGCAATGTCTTTGACGCTGTTCGTTGGGTCTTAGGCGAGCAGAGTGTTAGGGAATTGCGCGGCTCGTCCATGGAGGACGTGATCTTCAACGGCACCGACAGCAAGCCCCCCCTGGGGTTCGCCGAAGTCAGCTTGACCTTTTCCAACGAAAAGAAGATCCTCCCCATTGAATACGACGAGGTCACCGTCACCCGGCGGCTGTTCCGTTCCGGGGAAAGCGAATATCTCATCAACAAGAACGTTTGCCGCCTGAAGGACATCGTTGAGCTCTTTTTGGGCACCGGTGTCGGGGCGGAAGCGTATTCTTTGATCCAGCAGGGCAAGGTGGACTTAGTCGTCAGCGCCAAGCCCGAAGACCGCCGCCAGATCTTTGATGAGGCCGCCGGCATCACCAAATATAAAGCCAAGAAAAAAGAGGCGCTGGGCAAACTCAAGGAAACCGAAGACAATCTTTTGCGCATCAATGACATTGTCGTTGAGGTCAAACGCCAGATCGGCTCCATCGAGCGCCAGGCCAAAAAGGCCCAGCGTTACAAGGAGGACTTTGAGCGGCTCAAGAATTTCGAGGTCCTCATCGCCCATCGTCAGATGGCCCGGTTTGCCGCGGACATGCAGGAATTGACGGCCCGGAGCGAGGCCCTGCAGGCCAAGGAGGGTTCTTTAGCCGCCGAACTGCAAGAGGCCAACCGCCGTCTTGACCATGAAACAGCCCTCGTCGAAGAAATAGACGAAGCCATCAGCGCCGCCAAGGCCAGGCAGATGCATCTGGAGAACGACAAGGACAGTTTCGGCCGTCAAATTATTTTAAATGAAGAACGTCTGGCGGACCTGGATACGGTCTGTGCCCGCCTTGAGCAGGACAAAGCCGCGGCCTTGGCCCGCTGCAGTACAAACCAGGGCAAAATTGAAGAGATCCGTTCGGGCCTGGCCCAATTGTCTGAAAATTTGGCCACGGTGCAGGTCCGGCTGCAGGCCAGGAAGGACGCGCTGGCCGTCATCATGCACGCCATCGGCGAGGCGAAACTTTCCATCCAGAATTACGAGAACGAACAATTCCATTTGAATGGCCAGCAGGCGCGCGTCAAGAACCAATTGACCGACAACATGAAACGCGTCACGGAATGCGCGGCGCGCAAGGACCGCCTGGAACATGAAAATAATAAAGTCATCGGCGAGCGCACGCAGGTCAGCCAAAAGGCCGAGGCCATCAACGCGGCCATTGCCCGGTCGGAGTCCATTTTGTCCTCCCTGTGGGCGGACCTGGAAGGCAAACGCGCGCATTTAGCCCAACTGAGATCGTCGCTGGCCGCGCAGGAAACAGCGGCGGACGATCTGGAAAAGAAGAAACTTTTCTTATTGTCCCAAAAAGATTTCGTCGCGAAGATGCAAACACAGTATCAGGACATCCCCGACCCGGTGGTGGAGGGCAAATTCATTTCCTGCGTCCGTCCCAATGAACAGCAGACCGGCATCATCGGCAAGATCAAGGACATCCGGGTCATGGCCGGCGAAGCGGTGCGCGAACTCTATGAGATCACCTGCGCGACCAAATATGTTGAACTCGATCTGCGGCATATGGACGAGCGCATCAGTGTCCTTGACGCCCAATTGGCCCGGGCGCTTGAGGCCAAAGCGCAAATAGTCCTGACCATTGACGCCCGCAATGCCGAAATAGACGCGGACCTTAAGCATATCCAGGAGGGGGAAAAAGGATTTTCCGTCCTGGAAGCGCAGAAAAATAACATTGAGCAGGAAAGCGGAAAGATCACCGGTGAATTGGACCTGATCGTCACGGAATCGGCCCAGGTGGGAACGGATCTGGCCGCGTTAAGGACCCAGGAAAGCGAATTGTCCCAGACGCTGGAGGGCATTACCGGACAGATCCGGCGCTGCCAGGACGATGTCAAAGCCAAGGCCGGATGGATCGCGGCCCAGCATAAAGAGCGTGAGGACATGGGGCTGGCCATCGTGCAGGTGGAGGCCGAAGTGCTTTCCGCGGCGGACAAACGGAAGTCCCACGAGGAGAGCTGTTCGGTTTACACCCAAAATCTGGACCGTGACCTGGCGGACATCGCGCGTTTTGACCGGGAAAGCCAGGAGGCCCAGGCCAAGAAAACCGGACTTCATGAGGGGATCGCGCAGTTGAATAGCCAGCTCGACGGGCTTAAAAGCCGCCAGGAAGCGCTGGCTGTTGAACTGGAAGGCCTTTTGGCCCAGAGATCCGAAATGACCGGCCGTTTGAACAGTTTGCGCGCCCAGACCCGCGGCGTCGAGGATGCGGTCATCGCTTTAAAGACCGACCGCCATAATGACGATTTGCGTCAGCAGGAGATCCATTTTAACGAGCGCGCCCTGAAAGATAAACTTTTGCAGACCTATAAGATCAATTGGGACGAAAGCCCCGCCGCAGGCGGGGCGCCCGTCGACCAAACGCCGATCAATGAGGAAGAAGCCGCCGTTGAGATCGAAAATTTGAAGAAGCGCTGCGAGTCCTACGGCGCGGTGAATCTGGTCGCCATCGAGGAATTTGAGGAATTAAAACAAAGGTTTGAGTTTTTGACCAAGCAGCAAAGCGACCTTTTGACCGCGCGCGAGGCCTTATTGCAGACCATCACCAAGATCAACCGCACCACCCGGCAGATGTTCACCGACACGTTCACGAGGGTCAATGAGGAATTTCAGGTGTATTTCCGCATGCTCTTCGGCGGCGGCCAGGCGCAATTGGTTTTGCAGGACCCCGAGAATGCCCTGGAATGCGGCATTGACATCATCGCCCGTCCGCCGGGCAAGAAATTGCAGAATATTTCGCTTCTTTCCGGCGGCGAGAAGACGCTGACGGCCATCGCGCTCATTTTCGGCGTTTTCAAGGTCAACCCCAGCCCGTTCTGCGTTTTGGACGAGATCGACGCGGCCCTGGACGAAAGCAATATCGGCCGTTTCGCCTATCTTTTGAAGGATTTCGTCAAGATCGCGCAATTCATCGTCATCACCCACAACAAAAAGACCATGGCCAACGCCGACATTCTTTATGGCATCACCATGCAGGAGCGCGGCGTATCCCGCATTGTTTCGGTCAAATTTGATGGTTCGACGGCGCCTGCCCTGAGCAAAGCCGAAGGGCTCAGTGCAAGCGGCCAGAAAAAGTCTGTTCCGATCGAACCCTCCGCCAAAGGCGGATCCGCCTCCGGCGGAAAGGCCGAACCCAAGGCCGAAGCCCGTCTTGAACCCCAACCCGCGGTCGCGGGGGTTTAGGGGAATTTTCCAAAAAATAATTTTTTGACCTCTTCAGATTTATTTCATAACCCCATTGTCAATAAGCAGTTATACCCTTATCCTGTGCCGGCAAGCGCTTCCTTGACACTCCCATAGGTGCATGTTATACTTGCACCTAAATTACTTAAAATCAATATGTTGACGCAATTTTTCAGATCCATCAATTGGGTTGATGTGGCACTGCTGGTTTTGTTCGTCCGTACGGTTTTTATCAGCGTCACAACCGGCTTTGTCGCAGAGGTTTTCAAGTTTTTGGGCCTTGTGACCGCGATCTTTGTCGGGTCGCATTATTACGCTTTTGCCGCGGAATTTTTGGCGAAAAAAACATCCCTGCCGCTGGCGGGCTTAAGGTTTTTGGTCTTTACCGTCCTTGTGTGCGCGGCCATCCTTGTTTTTAAATTCGCGCGTGACGGCATTTCGCTCTTATTTAAGGTAGAGACCAACCATCAGGGTTTTGACAAATACGGAGCCGGCGTGTTGGGTGCTGTGCGCGGATGGCTTTTATGCAGTACGGTGCTGTTTGCCGTGTTCCTTGTGCCTCATCCTTTGGTCCATCGTCAGGCGTTCTCCTCGTGGGGGCATAAGGTGGCCGCCAGGGCGGCCCCGGATACATACAGTTTTTTGTTCCATCAGGTGATCGGCAAATTGTTCGAAAGCCAAAAGTTTAACGCGGACGTGTTCACGGTTGTCAGCGGCCAAAGTAAGATATAAGGCGTTTAGTTATGGGTTTGATCCCCAATGATATCATCACGGCGGTCATCGACCGTTCGGACATCGTCGAGACCATCGGGCAGTACATGGTCCTAAAGAAAGCCGGGCGTAATTTTAAGGGGCTTTGCCCGTTCCATCATGAAAAGACGCCGTCCTTCGTCGTCAACCCGGACAAACAGATCTTTCATTGTTTCGGTTGTGGTACCGGGGGCAATGTTGTCGGGTTTGTGATGCGCCAGGAACGCCTTGAATTCCCCGAGGCCGTGCGGTTTTTGGCGGCCAAGGTCGGGGTGACGGTCCCCGAAACGGCCGCGGACGCCCAAAGCCCGTCGAAGAAGGTCCGCGACGATATTTATAAGGCCAATGAACTGGCCTTGCAATTTTTTCACCAGGCGCTGTTGACGGGGCGTGATCCGGGAACACAAGCCGTTCGTGACTATTTAAAGAACCGCGGCATCAACCTGGACGCGGCCAAACAGTTCCAGTTGGGGTTCGCGCCCGGCGATTGGGACGGTCTTTTAAAATATTTGACCTCCAAAGGGCTTGGCCTTGATGTGATGCAGCAGGCGGGTTTGATCGTCGCCCGTGAGAATAAAAGCGGTTTTTACGACCGGTTCCGTAACCGGGTGATGTTCCCGATCTTTGATATTCAGTCCCGTCCCGTTGCGTTCGGCGGACGAGCCCTGCCTCGGCAGGCAGGCATGAGCGGCGATGATGGGGCCAAGTATATCAATTCTCCCGAAACACCGGTTTACACCAAAGGCCGGCACTTGTTCGGCCTTCATCTGACAAAAGCTGCTGCCGGGAAATTGGACCGTCTCATCGTGGTGGAAGGGTACATGGATATGGTGACGCCTTTCACCCACGGGGTGCAGAACATAGCGGCCTCTTTAGGCACGGCATTGACCGTCGAGCAAATACGCCTGATCCGCCGCTACACCCCCAATGTCACCATGCTCTTTGATACGGACCCCGCGGGCCAATCGGCGATCATCCGCAGTCTGGACCTGCTGATCGACGAGGAAATGAACACGCAGGTGGTCAAGCTTAAAGCGGACGAAGACCCGGACTCATTCATACGGTCATTCGGTATTGAGGCATTTTATGAACGTTTAGGTCAGGCCCAGTCCCTGTTCGATTATAAACTGGACTGGCTGAAAGCCCATCATGACGCTGATACCGTCGAGGGCCGTTCAGAAATATGCCAGGAGATGCTGGGCACCATCGGCCGCCACAAGAACGAAGTCGTCAAGTTTGAGTTGACCAAAGAACTGGCCCAGAGGTTTGCGATCCCCCAGCAGGTGCTTTTGGACCAGGCCAAGAAATTGCCGCGGCCGTATTCATCGCCCGCGCCCGTTTTCGCGCCTGTTCCGGCGGTCTCCAGAGTCAACAAAACGGAGGAGATGCTGCTGGCCTTGTTCTTGTCCGACCCCTCGTGGGTCGCCCAGGCCCGGGATGTTTTAAGTCCGGGGGATTTTTCCGTGGCCGCGCGCGATATCGTTGAGGCGATGTGGCATTTAAGCCTTGAAGCGTCGGAATGGTCGGGCAATGATCTTTTGTCCCTGATCCATGACGTGTCCTCCCAGGCGCTTGTAGCACGGCTGTTAAGCCAGGATGAAAAGAAATTGGGAGATCCCAAGAAAGCGTTCAAGGATTGCGTGGCCAAGATCCAAAAGTCCCACACGGACAAGCACAGGGACCAGTTGCGCCAGGCCATTGCGATGGCCGAGGCCCAAAAAAATACATCATTGATCCATCAATTGCGTGGAGAGTTCAATGCGCTTATTAAAAAGTAGCAGGGGCGGGGTGACCCCGCCCGTACGAGCAGAGGTTAAAATGAGAGAACCGGCCAAAGAAAAAGAATTCCAGGAAGACCTGGACAAGTTGGTGCTGTTGGGCAAGAAGAAGGGTTTTTTGACCTATGAAGAGGTCAACGAGACCCTGTCCGACGCCATCGACTCTTCCGAGGACATTGACCAGGTCTTTGATATTTTAGACGGCAAGGACATCAAGGTCGTGGATGCCGGCGAAGAGACCCCCATCATCGCGGAGGACTCTCCCGAGGAAAGCCGCGAGCAGCAGGTGCGCCGCCTGCGCGAGGAGAACAAGGAGGATGATGTTTATTCCGACAAGTTCATCCCGCTCGACGATCCGGTCAAGATGTACCTCAAGCAGATGGGATCCATTCCGCTTTTGACCCGCGAGGAAGAGATCTCTTTGGCCAAACGCATTGAAGAGGCGGAGATCCGTTTCGCCGAGGCCTTGTTCAAGACCTATTTCGCGCGCAAAGAGGCCATTGCCATCATCAACCAGGTCCTGCGCGAAGAGATCAACGCGGAAGACGTGATCAAGGATGAGCTCGAGCGCCGCAGCCGCCTGGTCAAAGATCTGGCCAAGATCCTGGAACACGTGCGCCATACCCGCGTGGGGTCTGACCTTTCCGCCAAATCCATTGCCGAGTTCAAACTGACGTCCACGGTCAATGAAGACATTGTCATCAAGATCCAGGAGATCATTGAACAGATCGACCGCATTGACCGCATGCTCAAGGCCAAGAGAAAACAGGCCAATGCCGCGGAATTCAGGAAACAGAAGGCCGCGCTGTTCAAAGAATTGGGCGAGCCCGTCGAGCGCGTGAAAAACCAGCTGCGCGAGATCAAGTACCGCCAGTCGCGTTTCAATAAGGCCAAGAAACTGCTCGTCGAGGCCAATTTGCGCCTGGTCGTGTCCATTGCCAAGAAATACATCAACCGCGGCCTGTCGTTTTTGGACCTCATTCAGGAAGGCAACATGGGCCTGATCCGCGCCGTGGAAAAATTTGAGTACAAGCGCGGCTACAAATTCTCAACGTATGCCACGTGGTGGATCCGTCAGGCCATCACCCGTTCCATCGCGGACCAGGCGCGCACCATCCGCATCCCGGTGCACATGACGGAAACGATCAACAAGATCATCCGCGTTTCGCGCGTGTTCGTGCAGGAATACGGCCGCGAACCGTCGGCGCAGGAGATCGCCAGGGAAATGCGCATGCCGGTCAGCAAGGTCAAAGAGATCCTGAAGATCTCGCAGGTGCCGATCTCTTTGCAGACACCCATCGGCGACGAGGGGGACACGCATTTCGGTGATTTCATTGAGGACAAAAAGGCGGTGTCGCCGGCCAATGCCACGCTGCATTCCATGCTCAAAGAGGAGATCACCTCGGTGCTGTCTTCTTTGGATGATCGCGAGCGCAAAATTTTGGAATTGCGCTTCGGCATCATGGACGGCACCAGCCGCACGCTGGAAGAGGTGGGGGCGGAATTCAACGTGACCCGCGAGCGCGTGCGCCAGATCGAATCCAAGGCCCTGCGCAAATTGCGCCATCCCACGCGTTCCCGGCGCATCAAGTCCTTTTTGGACATGGCTGCCAAGGACGGGGAAGTCAGCATTTAATGTAGGGGCACGGCATGCCGTGCCCGTACGCTATGAAACCAAAAATCGTTTTAGTCATTACCGACCAGGAAACCAACGCCCAGTTAGCCAAGCTGGGCGTTGGTCTTTTGGAGCTGCGCGTGGACCTGTTCAAAAGCCGCGCGCCTGATCATGTCGCCCGGCAGATCGCGCATCGCCGCAAACTCGGCATCCCGTTGTTATTGACGGTGCGTAATCAAAAGAAGGAAGGCGCGCTTAAAGAATTTTCCGATGCGGCCAAATGGGAAATTTTAGAACAGTTCATTCCGGCTGTGGATTGGGTGGATGTGGAGTTAAGTTCGCCTTTATGCGCTAAGGTTGTGGCTTTGGCGCGCAAGGCAGGCGCCAAGGTCGTGGTTTCGGCGCATGATTTCCGCCAGACCCCGCATCGCCTGGACGGTATCCTCAAAAAAGCGTTGAGCACCCGGGCGGACATGGTCAAGATCGCGGCCTGGGCGCGCTCGTCCGGTGACATTCTCCGACTGCTTGAGTTCACGCTTCACAACAAAAAACACCCTTTGGTCACCATGTCCTTGGGGCCGTGGGGAGCTGTATCCCGTCTTCTTCTGCCTTTGGCCGGCAGCCGCTGGGTGTATACCTTTTTGGGCACTCCCAAAGCCCCGGGCCAGGTGGATATCCACACCCTCCAGAGCCATCTGAAACTCTACTTCAAATAATATAAATTATTTAGCCCCAAGCCCTTGCGCCCCAAGCAAAATGTATTGAAAAAACATGGGCGTTATGGTATCGTTTTAGGACTATTTTTGGGCGACATCCCGACTTTGGCGGGATGAAAAGGGGTTGTTAAGGGGAAAAATCTTTTCCCCTTAAGCATGCGGATCAGTTTGACGGAGGGGTGTGACAGCCCCGCCAACGGCGGGGCGCCAGAAGGGGAACCTATGGTTCCCCTGATGGAGAGTGAGCCCTGCGAAGCAATTGGCTAGGCGAACGAGGGCCCATAGCTCAGTCGGTCAGAGCAGGGGACTCATAATCCCTTGGTCCCAGGTTCGAGTCCTGGTGGGCCCACATATAAGAATTACATACCCAGGAATAACGGACGAGCTCGAAGAGCGAGTACGTGAAAGGGGTGTGGGGGAAACCTTCCCCCACGCTTTCGGGGTAACAGCGACCCCGCTGAGGCGGGGGAGCGCCATAGGGGCAGAGCCCCTTTGGGGAGTGAGACGAACAAAAACGAAGTTTTTGTGAGCGAACGACGGACTCATAGCTCAGTTTGGTTAGAGCGCTTCCTTCACATGGAAGAAGTCGTAGGTTCGAGTCCTACTGAGTCCACCATTTAGAGGACAACGCGTGACGACCATTTCAGTCAAAGACCAGATCAAAAGATTGGTTGAATTGCAGGCGATGGACGTCGAGGTTTACCGCTTCAAGGTCCAGCTGCGCGAAAAGCCCGCCGAGATCGAGGCGCTTGACGCCGAATGCGAGGCCAAAAAAGCAGGATTGAAACAACGGGAAGAGGAATTAAAAGCCATTCAGCTGGCGCAGAAGAACAATGAAGGGGAATTGAAGGTCAAGGAAGAGGCCATTGTCAAGGCCGACGGCCAATTGCTGCAGTTAAAGACCAATAAGGAATATCAGATCAAACTTTTAGAGATCGAAAGCATCAAGGCCGACAAATCGTTGATCGAGGAAAAGATCCTGTTGGGCTTTGATCAGGTGGAAGCCGCGCGCAAGGCCGTGGAAGCCGAGCGCGCCCTTGTCGCGTCCCACGAAAAAGAATTTGCCGTCAGGAAAAAGAAGATCGAGGATGATATCGCCATTGCCCAGGACCAGATGAAGGTCAAGGAGTCCCAGCGCGGCCGGCTGACCCCGGACGTGCGTCCTGACCTGCTGGGGCGTTACGAGCGCATCCTGGAAAACAAGGAAGGCCTGGCCATTGTGCCGGTCGTGGACAACGCCTGCGGCGGGTGTTTCATGCATTTGACCGAGCAGCGCATTGACCAGATCAAACGCAGCGACCAGATCGTGACCTGCGACATGTGCGCCCGGATCGTGTACCTTCCGGACGACCTATGAAACTGGTCATTTTTACCGACGGAGGATGTTCCGGGAACCCCGGCCCCGCGGCCATCGGTGTGGTCATCACCAAAAATGGCGCTGTCATCAGGGAAATTTCCAAAGTCATCGGCGAGGCCACCAATAATATCGCCGAATACACGGCTGTCATTTACGCGCTGCAGGAGGCCTTGATATTAAAAGCGCGCGATGTCCTGGTCAAGACGGACAGCGAGTTGATGGCCAGGCAATTGAACGGCCAGTATGCCGTCAAGCACGGCCATATCAAACCGCTCTTTGATCAAGTGAAACATTTGTATTCAGGGTTCAGATCGGTTGAAGTTGTGCACGTACCGCGTGAAGAAAACGCGCGCGCCGACCGGCTGGCCCGCAGGGCTCTTAAAGCAAATCAGGATGGCCGCTCCGATGCCTTTGGCGTCGGAGAGGAAAGTCCGAGCTCCGAAGGATAATGCATCCCGGTAATGCGGGACCTCTGCCTGAAAACGGCGGAAGAGGATCAGAGCTACAGAGACGAGTCGCCCCGCCTATGGCGGGGCGGGTGAAACGAGCAATCTCTGCATGGAGCAATGCCAAATAGGGGAAGATGAGGTGATCCGCCTCGCTATCATTCCCGGGTAGGCTGCCAGATATCCCGCCGCAAGGCGGGATGTTAGTCAAATGGCCATCCCCCTGTCAAAAGGGGAACAGAACTCGGCTTATGATTTGCTTTATTTTTTGATCATCACCAAGGGAGGTCATTCGCATGTCAGGACATTCAAAATGGGCAAAAATTAAACATAAAAAAGGCGCGGAAGACGCCAAGCGCGGCATGTTGTTCACCAAGCTGAGCAAGGAGATCACCGCGGCCGCCAAGGAAAAAGGCGGGAACCAGGAGACGAATTTCCGCCTGCGCGCGGCTGTGGCCCGCGCCCGTGAATACAATATGCCCCAAAACAACGTCGAGAACGCCATTAAAAAAGGCACCGGTGAGATCCCGGGCATTGTCTTTGAAAATGTTGTCTTTGACGCGTACGGTCCCGGCGGTGTCGCCATGCTCATCGAGGGTTTGACCGACAACAAGAACCGCACCACGGCGGAGATCCGCAATATTTTGAATAAAAAAGGCGGGTCCATGGCCGGCGGCGGAGCCACCGCGTTTTTGTTCTCCAAAAAAGGTTATTTTTCCGTTGAAAGATCCAAGGCCAGCGAGGACGCGGTCATGGAAACGGCGCTGGATGCCGGGGCGGAGGATATCACGACCGAAGATGATTCTTACGAGATCATTTGCGACTGGTCCGTGTTCGAAGCGGTCAGGAAAGCCCTGGAAGCCAAGAAGATCGAGACCGCCACCGCGGAGATCACCATGATCCCCAGCTCAACGGTCAAGGTGGAAGGCAATGACGCCAAACACATTTTAGATCTGATGGAAACGCTGGAAGATCACGAAGACATCCAGCGCGTCTACGCGAATTTTGATATTTCCGATGAGGAAATGGCTAAGGTCACCGCCGATCATACTGACTAAAGAAAGCGTTCTATGCGGATCCTAGGCGTTGATCCGGGCTTGAAAGCCACCGGCTATGGGGTGATCGACTTGGGGCGGGGGGCCCGCGTCCGGGTCCTTGAGGCCGGCACCATTGAGCCCGACCCCAAAGCCGCTTTTGCCGAACGCATCGCCCGTGTCCATCAGCATATCGGCGCGTTGCTGGCGGCCCACAAACCCGACGTGGTGGTCCTGGAAAAATTATACGCCCATACCAAACACCCCACGACGGCTTGCGTTTTAGGGCATGTGCGCGGGGTCATTTGTTTGAGCACGGCCCAGCACAAGGTCGCGCTCATTGAATACAGCGTCAAGCGCGTGCGTCAAGCGCTGGTCGGCAACGGCAACGCGACTAAATTGCAGGTGCAGGCCTTCGTGAAACGGCTTTTGAGGATCGAAGGGACCGAAATGGCGCTGGATGCCAGCGACGCGCTGGCATTGGCCCTGGGTCACGCGCACATGCTGAAATTCAAATTGTTCTGAGATTCTTCGGCCTATGGCCTCAGAATGACCTTTATTGAGGTTAATCATGATTTCCGCCATTGCAGGAAAGGTCACGGAGACAAAAGACAATACCCTCGTCATCGCCTGCGGGGCTTTGAGTTACGAGGTGCTGGTACCGTTGTCTGTGCTGCAGAGGGTCCAAGAAAACCAAGATAGCGATGGCAATGTCCGGCTAATTACGTATCATTATTTACAGGTGTCCCCGTCCAGCGCTTCACCGGTACTGGTG
Source organism: Candidatus Omnitrophota bacterium (assembly GCA_030650275.1). Lineage (NCBI taxonomy): Bacteria > Pseudomonadati > Candidatus Omnitrophota > Candidatus Omnitrophota bacterium. Next base: position 56,599 of record JAUSEK010000008.1, read on the forward strand.
GGTTTTTTCAACAAACTTGAGCGGGATTTCTTCCTGGAATTCATCAAGGTTTCAGGTATCGGCCCGCGCGCCGCGGTCAAGGCCCTGAACAAAAGCATCGGCGAGATCGCCCAGGCCATTGACCGGGGCGACACCGCGTATTTGAGGACCCTGCCCGGCATCGGTTTGCAGAGGGCCAAGGAGATCGTCGCCAAACTGCAGGGCAAGATGGGCGGCTTTACGCTCATGCGCGACAAGGTTTCTGAGCCCGTTGGGGCGCAAAAGGCCGGCCTGAAAGAGGAAGCGTTGGCCATCTTATTGCAATTGCAATACAAGCGCCCGGAAGCCGAGGCCATGATCGAGGCGGCCCTCAAACGCGCCGCAGAGATACAAACGTCCCAGGAATTGTTGAACGAAATTTACAAACAAAGGACCACGGTGTGATGGAACAGCCCGAAGATCAGCATTACAAAAGCGCCATGGAAGCGCTGTTGTTCGTCAGCGACAAGCCGGTGGTTTTAGACCAGCTCAAACAGGTCTTTCCCCAATTGACGCCGTCCGTCCTTGAGGACCTGCTGCGCCGATTGCAGGATGAATATGCCGCCCGCGACGCGGGCATGGTCGTCGTTGAGATCGCCGGGGGCTGGCAGATGCTGTCCAACAGCCACGCGGCATCTTACATCCGCGAGTTTTACAAGACGCGCACCAAGGAAAAATTGTCCCGTCCGGCCCTGGAATGCCTGGCCATTGTCGCGTATAAACAGCCGGTGGGCCGCGGCGAGGTGGAGGCCATCCGCGGGGTCAATTCCGACGGGACTATCGCGCATCTTTTGAACAAGGGGCTTGTCAGGATCGTGGGCCGCAGGGAAGTGCCGGGCCGCCCGTTTTTGTACGGCACCACGAAAGAATTTTTGGAATATTTCGGTTTGAAGTCGCTGGAGGACATCCCCAAGATCGAGGCATTGTCTTTGCCGTTACAGCCGGAGATCGGGGAGGAAATGAACCTGGAAGCCGCCGGTCAGGAAACGAGCGGTCAGTCACGCGTGACCCAAGAGGAGCAAAAATAATGGACTTGACCCATTTGCGTAAGAAAATAGATTTTTTGGACGCCCGGATCGTCGCGCTTCTTAACGAGCGCGCCGGCATTACTTTGTCCATTGGTCAAGAAAAGCTTAAGAACAAGAGATCTATTTATGCGCCTGAACGCGAGAAACAGGTTTTGGCCCGTATCAGAGGGTTAAATCAAGGCCCGCTGTCAAAGCAATCTTTGGAGGCGGTCTATCGGGAGATCATGTCCGGTTCTTTGTCTTTGGAAAAGTCTTTGCGGATCGCTCATTTAGGGCCAAAGGCCTCGTATACACAGATGGCGGCTTTAAGAAAATTCGGACGGTCCGTTGAATATATCACCTGTGACAACATTCCGGATGTTTTCAACCGGGTTGAGCATGGTGATTGTGATTATGGTGTTGTACCCGTCGAGAATTCTAATGAAGGCGCCGTAACGCACACATTCGACATGCTGGTTGATTCTGATCTGAAAATATGTTCGCAGACCCTGATGCCCATCGCTCATCATCTTCTGGCGAACGTATCCATGAACAAGATCAGGCAAATTTATTCTAATCCCCAAGTATTCGGTCAATGCCGTCAGTGGCTTATGGTGAATATGCCTAAGGCGGAATTGATCGATGCCGTTTCTTCAGCAAGGGCCGCGCAGATAACAGCCAAGAAGAAGAATGCGGCGTGCATTGCTTCGGAATTAGCGGCGCAGGTGTATGGGCTTAAGATCCTTAAGAGAAATATCCAGGACAATAACGCCCATAACATCACACGTTTCCTTGTGCTGTCCAAGGCGGACGCTGGGCCCACGGGCCGCGACCGCACGTCGCTGGTTTTCTCCATCAAGGACAAGGTCGGCGCTTTGCATGCCATGCTCACACCGTTCTATAAAAATAAGATCAACCTGACCAAGATAGAATCCCGGCCTTCAAAAAAGAAGGCCTGGGATTATTATTTCTTCGTGGATTGCGAAGGCCACCAGAAGGACAAGGCCGTGGCCCGCGCCCTCGGCCAGCTCGAGGGGATGTGCAAATTTATGAAGATCCTGGGCTCTTATCCGGCATTGGACCAATGAAGGTCGCGCGCCAAAGCATATTGTCCGTCAAGCCCTATGTGGGCGGTCAACCCATTGCCGACGTTAAGCGGGAACTGGGCTTAAAAAGCGTCATCAAACTCGCCTCCAACGAGAACCCTTATCCGCCTTCGCCAAAGGTGTTGGCGGCCATTGCCCGGGCGGCCAGGGACGTCAACCGTTATCCCGACGGCAATTGTTATGAACTGCGCCGTGTTCTGGCCAAACGTCTGGGTGTTGTGCCCGGGCAATTGGTCTTCGGCAACGGGTCGGATGAGATCATTGTCATGGCGGTCAGGGCCTTCGTGCGCGAGGGGGACGAGGTTGTTATCGCCAAACCGTCGTTTTTGGTCTACGATCTTGCATCCCGTATCGCCGGGGCCAGGGTCAGGGAAGTCGCGCTTAAAAATTTCCGTTACGATCTGGAGGGCATGAAACGCGCCGTCAACAAACGCACCAAGATCGTTTTTATCGGCAATCCCGATAATCCGGCAGGGACCTATGTCACCCTCCAACAGATCAAAGCGTTTCTCAAAGGGGTTTCGCGCGACGTTCTGGTGTTCATGGATGAGGCCTATTTTGAATACGTCCGCGCCAAGGATTATCCCAACGGTATCCGCTTGATCGCCGGACACCCCAATGTGGTGGTCACGCGCACCTTCTCCAAGATGTATGGTCTGGCGGCCTTGCGCGTGGGTTATGGCGTGGCACAGCCGGCGGTGATCGATATTTTAAACCGCGTGCGCGAGCCGTTCAACGTCAATGCCTTGGCCCAGAGCGCGGCTGTTGCCGCTTTAAAGGACCGCGCTTATTATGCCAGGATCGCCGACGATATTGAGGCCCAGCGCCGATTTCTGTACCGCGCCTTAACGGCCCTGGGAGTTGAATACATTGAAAGTTTTACCAATTTTATTTTGGTCCGCACAGGGGACGGTGCGGCAGCGGCCCGGGCGCTTTTGAAAAAAGGCGTCATCGTGCGCGACATGAGCGCGTGGGGATTAAAAGGGTATATCCGTGTCTCTTTGGGGACATCGGCCGAGAATAAACGGTTCATTAAGACATTGGGAGCGATCTTATGATCATCATTTTAAATCCGGACGCCACCGAGGCGCAGATCCAGCACATCGTTGATCGGGCCGGCAAATTGGGCCTGAAGTCCAATATTTCCCGCGGGGTCGAGCGCACGGTCATCGGGTTCATCGGGCCGGAGGATGCCTTGCGGGTCATTCCGCTGGAAGTGTTTCCCGGCGTGGACCAGGTCATGCAGGTTTTGGCCCCGTATAAACTTGTGTCCCGCGAATTCAAAAAACAGGACACGGTCATCAAACTTAAAGGCGGAGTCGCCGTCGGAGGCAAGAAGATCGTGGTCATGGCCGGGCCCTGTTCCGTGGAAGGGTATGAGCCGCTGTTGTCGGTGGCCAAAAAGGTCAAGGCCCTGGGGGCCACGGTTTTGCGCGGCGGCGCTTTCAAACCGCGTACCTCGCCCTATGATTTTCAGGGTCTGGGCGAAGAGGGCCTGAAGATCCTGCAGCGGGTGGGCAAGGAAACAGGGCTGTGCACCATCTCCGAGGTCATGGACACGCGTCAGGTTGACCTGGTCGCCAGATATGTTGATGTTCTGCAGATCGGCGCGCGCAATATCCAGAACTTCGCGCTTTTAAAGGAAGTGGGCCTGATCAAAAAGCCGGTGATGCTCAAGCGCGGCATGAGCACGACGGTGAAAGAATGGCTCATGTCCGCCGAATATCTTTTAGCCAACGGCAATTTTGACGTCATGCTCTGTGAGCGCGGCATACGCACCTTTGAGACCTCCACCCGCAATACTCTGGACGTCAACGCGGTGGCTGTGGCCAAGAAACTCACCCATTTGCCCGTGGTGGTTGACCCAAGCCATGCCACCGGCCATTGGCAATACGTGGCCGCGGGCGCGCGCGCGGGCATTGCCGCCGGATGCGACGCGATCATGGTGGAGGTCCACGACAACCCCGAAGAGGCGCTTTCCGACGGGGCCCAGTCATTGAGGCCGGACAAATTCCAGGAACTCATGGTGTCCTGCCGGCGCGTGGCCCAGGCCGTGGACAGGGAAATTTAACATGTTCATCCGCAAACAATTGTTCCGCAGGGTCGCCATCGTCGGGGCCGGTTTCATGGGCGCGTCCTTAGGATTGGCCATCAAAAAACACGGGTTGGCCAAAGAGATCATCGGCATCGGCCGGCACGAAACGTCCCTGCGCGAAGCCGTGGATGTAAAAGCCATTGACGAAAGCACCATGGACCTCAAAAAAGGCATCAACGGTGCTGACCTGATCGTGCTCGCCGCTCCGATCTCCGGAATTCTGGACACCCTGGATATTCTGGGCAAAGATCTCAGGCGCGGCGGGGTCATTGTCACCGATGTGGGCAGCACCAAAGCCGCTGTCGTGGACAAGGCCGAGAAGGTCCTGCATCCTTCGGTGCTGTTCGTCGGTTCGCATCCCCTGGTCGGTTCAGAGAAAAAGGGACCGGCCTGTGCCAGCGATAAGCTTTATGAAGGCGCTGTTTGCATTATGACGCCGACGGAGAAGACCAATCGCCTGGCCAAGGACAAGATGAAACATTTTTGGGGGCAGTTGGGTTGCCAGGTGAAAATGATGGCGCCCCATGAACACGACGAGGCCCTTGCTTATGTCAGCCATTTGCCGCATCTGTCCGCGTTCGCCATCATCAAGGCCATTCCCGACCAGTTTTTGGAATACGCGGCGCAGGGGCTCAAAGACACCACCCGTGTGGCCACCTCGGACCCCGAGGTGTGGCGGGACATTGCCTTGTCCAATCCCAAACATGTCCTTAAGTCCCTTGATGAGATGGTCCGCGCGATCGCCGTGATGCGCAAGGCGATCGTCGGCAAAGACCGTGAGGCCCTGGTCGAGCTTTTCCGTCAGGCCAAGGCCAGGCGCGAACGCATTGAAAAATCCCATGGCAGCTAAACGTTTGACCATCACGCTCGATGGGCCTGCGGGCGCCGGCAAAAGCACGGCGGCCCAGGCCCTGGCCAAGCGGTTGGGGATCTCTTATCTGGACACCGGGGCCATGTACCGCGCGTTGACGCTCAAAGGCCTGCGCGCCGGCATTGACCTGGCCGATGAAAACGCGCTGGCCGCTTTGGCTAAGCGCACGCGCATTGATTTCAAGGAAATGCCCGACGGCACGCTGAATGTCACCCTGGACGGGGTGGACGTGTCGCGCCAGATCCGCACGATCCAGGTGACCAACAATACTTTTTACGCGGCACGGGCCCCTAAAGTCAGAAAGATCCTGGTGGCCCGCCAAAGACAGATCGGTCTTAAGCGTTCTTTGGTCGGCGACGGCAGGGACCTGGGGACCGTGGTTTTTCCCAAAGCCGATTACAAATTTTATCTGGATGCTGATTTTGAGGAACGCGTGCAGCGCCGCCTGCGGGACCTGAAGGTCGCCCATAAGACGGTGGACAAGGCCCAGCTGCGCGCGGACATGAAAGAGCGTGACCACAAAGATCTTTCCCGCACCATCGGCCCTTTAAAAAAAGCCAAGGACGCCATTGTCATCGACTCGTCGGGCCTGACCGTCGAGACCACGGTGGACAAGATCATGCGCCACATATCCCGATGAATCAGGAACTCATCCGCAATTTTTCCATCATCGCCCACATTGACCACGGCAAAAGCACGCTGGCCGACCGTCTGCTCTTGTTCAGCGGCGCGATCGATGAGCGCAAATTCCGCAATCAGATGCTCGACGACATGGACCTGGAGCGCGAGCGCGGCATCACCATCAAGGCCTCGGCGGTCCGTATTGAGTACAAGGCCAAAGACGGCAAGACCTACGTCTTTAACCTCATTGATACCCCGGGCCATGTGGATTTTTCTTACGAAGTGGAGAAATCCCTGCGCGCCTGCGAAGGGGCCCTGCTGTTGGTTGACGTCACGCAGGGCGTGGAGTCGCAGACCATCGCCAATTATTACCTGGCCATTGATAATAACCTGGAGATCCTGCCGGTCCTCAACAAGATCGACATTGTCAACGCGGACATTGACGAGGCCAAACGCCAGTTCAGGGACATCCTGAAATTCAAAGAAGAAGACGTGCAATTGGTTTCCGCCAAGGAAGGCATCAACATCGACGGTCTTTTTGAGAAGATCGTCGCGTTCATTCCCGCGCCCGACGGCGACCCGCAAGCGCCGCTCAAGGCCCTCATCTTTGACATGAAGTATGACATTTACAAAGGCATCATCATTTACATCCGTTTGTTCGACGGGCAGGTCAAGCCCGGCGTGCGCATCCGGTTCATGAACGTGGGCAAGGAATTTGATATCCAGGAGGTCGGCATCTTCGGTCCCGACATCCGGCAGGTCAAAGGACTGTCTGCCGGCGAGGTCGGCTACATCACCTGCAATCTGCATGATCCCAAGGAAGTGCGCGCGGGGGACACCGTTACCGAAGTCAACCGTCCGACGCTGCAGCCTTTGCAAGGGTACCGCCAGTTAAAACCGTTCGTTTTTTGCGGCGTGTATCCGGTCAATGCCGGGGATTACGCGGCCCTGCGCGAGGCCATTGACAAACTGCGTTTGTCCGACCCCAGCTTTGTCTATGAACATGAAACATCGCAATCGTTCGGTCACGGGTTTCGGTGCGGATTTTTGGGGCTTTTGCACATGGAGATCGTGCAGGAACGCCTGGAGCGCGAATATGATCTGAACCTTATTTTAACGACGCCCAATGTCGGCTACAGGATCATCAAGCGCGATGGCAGTGTCATGGAATTGGAAAACCCCGCTGATCTGCCCAATGGCTCTGAGATCGGCCGCATTGAAGAACCCGTTCTGGCCGTGTCCATTTTTACGCCGGTGACCTATATGGACGCGGTCATGGAACTGGCCAAGCGCAAGCGCGGGGTCTTTCAAAAAAGTGAGTTTGTCGGCGACCGCATGAAGATCATCTTTGACATCCCGCTTTCCGAGGTCATCGTGGATTTCAATGATCTGATCAAAAGCGCCACCCGCGGTTACGGCTCCATTGATTATGATTTCAAAGAATATATCCCGGCGCAGATCACCCGTCTGGACATCCTGATCAATGATGAGGCCTGCGACGCGTTTTCCTGCATGGTGCACAAAGACCGCGCTTATGACAAGGGCCTGGGGCTGGTGAGCAAATTGAAAGAATTGATCCCCCAGCAATTGTTCGAAATACGCATCCAGGCCACCTGCGACGGGCGCATCATTTCCAGCGCCCGCATCAAATCCGCCGGCAAGAACGTGACCGCCAAATGTTACGGCGGGGACATCACCCGCAAACGCAAATTGTGGGAGAAGCAGAAGGAAGGCAAAAAGAAACTCAAGCAGATCGGAAAGGTGGAAGTGCCGCAGGAAGCGTTCCTGGCCGCGCTGAAAATATAATATGTCACACGTCAAGCCCAAGAGTGTTATTAGAGAATGGGTCGAATCCGTCCTGATCGCGCTGGTGCTGGCCGCGTTCATCCGCAGTTATTTCATCCAGCCCTTTAAAATTCCCAGCGGGTCCATGCGCATGACCCTCATTGAGGGGGACCATTTGTTCGTCGACAAATGGCATTATGGTCCCAACCTTTTGCCGGAGATCCACTCGCCGGATTTTTTAAGGTCCGTCATTGACATCCAGTGGCCGGATGCCTTAAAGCCGTTGGTCAAGGTCCGCCTGCCCGGTTTCGGCGCGCCGCGGCGGGGGGACGTGATCGTGTTCAGTTATCCCAATGACCGCACCAAGGATTTCATCAAACGCCTGATCGCTTTGCCCGGGGAAACCGTTGAGATCAAGGACGGCAATATCCTCATCAACGGGCAAATGGTGGATGATCCGCGCATCAAGAACGTTTATTATTACAACCGGGGGGATTATGGCACGACGTCGGTCGCTGTTCCCCAGGGACATTATTTCGTTCTGGGGGACAATAGCGCTTCCAGCCATGACAGCCGGTATTGGGGCTTTGTTCCGGCCGAGGACGTGGTGGGCAGGGCTGATCTCATCTTCTGGCCTTTCGATCGGGTGAGATTCATTCAATGAAAAGAAATATTGTCATTCCCGAATGTCCCGCCTACGGACGGGATCTCGCCAAAGGCGGTGATTTTTATCGGGAATCCAGAAAATGGATACCCGCTTTCGCGGGTATGACGTTGGTTTTATTGGCCGGATGCCGGAGCGTTCCTTCGGTTGATCCCGAAGCCCGTTCTGCTGTTGAGGCGATCAGCGGGGCGTTTAACCCGCGGCCCGGCGATGTCAAGTATTGCCCTGTGGACGGGACAAGGGTCAGTGGCAATTTGACAAAATGCCCTAAATGCGGGGCTGTGTTAAAACCGGTGCAATGAGATGGCCCTAACCTTCGCTAATAAAGTCACCGTCGGACGGATCCTGCTGGTGCCGTTCTTTATTGTGGCGACGCTGTCCATGTCGCCGGAGAGCCCCCATTTGCGCTGGATGGCTTTGGGGCTTTTTCTGGCGGCTGTGATCTCGGATGTCATCGACGGGTATATCGCCCGCACCCGCCGTCAGAAAACCCGCGCCGGCGCCATTCTCGACCCGCTGGCGGACAAGATGCTGTTGATCAGCGCTTTTGTTTGTTTGTACATCCAGCGGGATTATTTTGACGATATCGCTTTTCCGTTGTGGTTCGTTGTGGCCATCATCAGCCGCGACGTGATCCTGCTTGTCGGCAGCATGATCATCCAGTTCACCACCGGACGTCTGGATATCCAGCCCAACCGTTCGGGCAAGTTCACCGCTTTTTTGCAGATCCTGTGCGTGCTGGGGATATTCCTGCAGCTGCGATTCACCGTCGTGTTCTGGTACGCGGCGCTGATCGCGACCGTGGTGTCCGGCATCATTTACATCAAGGAAGGGATCAAGACCATCAATGGAACTCCCGCAAATCCTGTTGCTCGCCCTTAGCGTATTGGTCGCTTATTTTATCGGTGCCATCCCGACGGCGTATATTTTCGGCCGCTGGCTTAAAGGCATCGACATCCGCGAGCATGGCTCCAAAAATGTGGGCGCGACCAATGCCATTCGCGTGCTGGGCAAAGGCCCGGGCACCGTGGTTTTGGCTATTGACATTCTCAAAGGTGTAGTCCCGACGGTATGGGTGGCGCGGGCCTTTGGCATCCATGACCCGATGGCCCTGGTGATGATCGGTCTTGCGGCAGTTGTCGGCCACAATTGGACGGTCTTTCTAAGGTTTAAGGGGGGCAAGGGTGTAGCCACCAGTTTAGGCATGATCATAGGCCTGGCTGTGCAGATCCCCGGAGTGCGTCCCGTGCTCGGGCTTACCCTGGCCGTGTGGCTCACGATCTTTTTGGCGTTCGGTTACGTTTCTCTGGCTTCCATCTGTGCCGCGACGGTTTTCCCTCTTTTCACACTGGCCTTTAGCGCGCCGTTCCCGATCCAGGCCACGGCCATCCTGTTGTGCGTCTTCATCGTCCTGCGCCATAAGGCCAACATCTCCCGGCTGGCGAAGGGCAAAGAAACCCGCGTCAAACTTCCTTTCTACAAATAACTCTTTTTGTAAGGTAACGCTTTCCCAAAACTGGCCAAATGGCCTTGTTTTGTCTTCCTCGGATGTTATACTTCCTTTAGAAACACCCAATAAGATCACAGGTATTAAATTGACACAACTCTTTTATTAGCAACGGGTTATAATAAGGAAAGTCCGATGCGTGACATGCTCCATAAGACCAGGGAAGTCCTCAAAGGCCGGGGAAAGATCATTTTGATCACCGAGCACAAAGAGGACCGTGACAGCGTCTCGGACGTGCGCAAGGAGTTCGTGTATGTGACCCGCGAGGCGGACCGCGAAGAGACCCTGCCCGCCCCTCAGGTGCGTATTGACAAATTTTATGACAACGAAAGCCGTGATGAGTTCTTTGCTTTGCGGGTCAAAGGAGCTTTATACGCCTATCGCCACAGGCGCCTGATGAAGATCGGTTACAGCCATCATTTGAAGATCCGTTTGCATTGGAAATCCCAAGTTGCTTCTCCCAAGAAGTCCGTGACCATGGCCTAGGAACCGCGCCACGGATTCTTTCCACACAGCCCCGTCTCCGCCTAACGCGGAGGCGGGGTTCGTCTTTTGTCCGTCACCCAGAATTCCAGGTATCGGCCCATCATCAGCCGTGTTTGCGCGTCCAGCGCGGGCAGGGCGCTTAGGAACACCATGCTCACAGGCACCAAAAGCCATTCCAGGGCCAGCCCGGCTTTTTTCAGCCAGCTGAAACGGACATTGGCCTTGGGCAAGAGCGCCATGCTTAAGATGATGCAGATGGCCAGGCACAGGAAGCCCAGATTGAAGATCGTGTTGGCGATGTCCGGGATATTGTAATAGACAACGGACGCGGCAAATTCTTTGCGCGCGAAAACGATGGGAAGCCAGCCGATGATCGAGAGGATGAACGCCCATGTCGCCCACGACAGATGGCCTTCGAACAGTTTAAACCCGTGGCGGACCTTCTCATACAGCGGGATCTCTTTTGACTTGAGGAATCCCCGCATCACCAGCGGAAAGTTCTCAACGCCCCATGCCCAGCGCCGTTTTTGTTTATACACACTTTTGACCGTGCGCCACCAGGTATCGGACGAGGCCACGTCCATGGATACAGTGACATACATGGGCACGACCCGGTATCGGCCGCCATAATGGATGTAGCATTTCCAGAAGATCGCTGAATCGTCGGAGATCATGTCCACCGGCCAGTACCCGACTTCAACCAGGGCCTGGAAGCTCATGCTGTGGCTGGAGAAGGTGACGAGTTTCTCGGGATTGGTGGCTTCAACAAGCTGGCAGAAGGACGACCCGGTCTCGATGACACGCGCGAAACCGGGCACATGCCAGATATTATTGTGAAAGACCGGGATGGGCTGGAAACTGACCCGCCAGCGGTCAGGGGCCGCCATGAAATGGCAGGTGAGACAGGCAAAATAGTTTGGGTCCACGACCGTGTCGGCGTCGAAGCAGGAGACGATCACGTGTTCAAAGGGAACATGGTCCTGGCGCAGGCGTTCGGCCGCGGCCTTGGCGGCACAGGTGACGTTGGCCCCTTTGACCTTGGATTCGCCGGGAATTCCCGACGGGTGCAGGACCGTGAAACAGTCCCTGAAATGCGCGGCGTATTTTTGCGTGACCGCGGACACACCCTGCTTGACGCTCTCTTCGGCGCGTTCTTCCAGGGCAAAGATCACCATCATCTGTTGGGTAGGAAAGTTCTGGCGCGCGACGGCTTCCAGCGCCGGACCGATGATGTCCGCGCCTTCCTTGACGACCGGGAAAATGACCAGATGCAGGATGTCTTTGGAATGCGGCGGGGGATTTGCGAGGTCCGGTGTCTTGTCCATGCCGGCGATGCGGGCCCTCCAGTCGGTTTTTTGTTCAATGTCCAAGCGTATGGTGGAGAGCACCAAGAACAGGGTCATGTACAGCAGGCGCAAAAGCCAGCACAGGTAAAACGCGACGATGAAGATCGCGGCGGTGAAAGGAAAGAAGATGGATAGCAGGACCAGGGTCACCAGCGACGCCCAGCTGACGGCGCTGGGGAGGATCTCCAAGCGGCGCTGGAGCCGCGCTTCGCCGGGGGTCAAATGCTGTTTGGAGTAATGGAAGTCCATGTCAGTGTTCCGATCCCTTGATCAGCAAAGAGTCCGCGATGGGAGCGGGAATGAACGGTTTGTGGGGAACGATCTGTATCCACGACAGCCGGCGGGTGGCGGGCGTGAGGTAATACAATTGACCGGTCTTGTCCGTGTAATACACCATGCTGTCGTCCTGGACATCAACCACCCGTGTCAGCCGTGGTTGTCCGAAATTCTCTTTGTCTAATAAGAGGATGCCCCCCTCGTCGCGCACCAGGATATTGTCGTCATTATTCACCCAGAAGGCCTGGGCGATGTTTTGGCCCCGGCTGTAGATCCATTGCACGGACACGGGGCGCTCATCAGCGGATGTTTGCCGCGAATGATCGAGGATGCCGACGTGGTTTTTTGTCCATATCAAAGCCAGGGAGCGTTCATGGCCGGGTGTTATTCCCCGGGCATCCGCGGTGATCCCCAGATAGCGCATCACGGCGGGAAGGAAGTCGGGATTTTGGGTAGCCAGCAGGATCAGGTCCCTGGCCGGAGGGAGTGTTGTTTTTTTATTCTGTCCGTCATAGTCGCAGTGGACGATCGAGCCGTTTTGCGTCAAACCAAAGACCGTATTGTCCATGACACCCAGGGCCTGTGTATTCTCCATAATGCCCGGATAGATCGCCCTGGATTTGATGTTCAAACGGTTCACGGTCATGTCCCTTTGCAGGGCAAAGATATTTCTTTCGTCGGAGGCCTCCCAGATCAATTGTTTCGGTTCGCCGATCAGCAATTCCGTGATGTCTTCGGCACGGGGCTGTTTTTCGCGCGGGTCCACCCACAGGTATTTGTCCTTGTTGTCGTCAACGATATGGATCACAAAAAACGGACTTTTGTCAACGGTGAAATACCCCGCCACGCGCGCCCCTTTATAGATGGACTGGGCGGGAAAGAGCGTCGGCAGGCCGTTGAGGGGCTGCTGGACTTGGGATTCTTCCTCTTCGCCGATGTTTTTGTTGAGCCGCATGAGGATAATGTCATCAATGGTATCGCCACGGCCGACGATGAGGGAAGAGGGATTGCCCGCCAGCGCGATGAGCGTGTTGAAGTTTGTGTCTGTCAGCGTCCTGGTCTTCCACTCGGCCGGCACCAGAAGCACATTGTTCAGGGCCGTGGCCTTGTTGCCCGTCACCGGGATCTTTTTGCGCCAGGGAACATACTCCTGCAGGCTGATCGTGATATCGTGGTTTCCCGGGGTCAGGTCCCGGATGACGGTCGGCGCGGTTTCGTGGGCGGCAACACCGTCAATGATGATCCGGGCATTGGGCGGGTTGGTGGAAACGTAGATGAGCCCCGTCTTGACAAAACCTGTTTGCGGCGCAAAGATGAAACCCAGCATGCGCAGGATGAGCAGGGGACAGACCACGCCGTAGACGGCCAAGAAAATGTAGAAAACGATCTTCCTTAAAAGGGGCATAATGAATATGTATTGTAGCAAAAAAATTGTTCAAAGCCAACGCCATTGATGGTAGAATAGCCAAATAATTTACCGATACCCATCATCAAAAGGAGGGGGTTGTATGGAAGAAAAGAAAGACAGCTGCTGTTCAACATCATCAGGATGCTGCGGCATCAAGAAGATCATTGTCGGTCTTTTGATCGGCGCGTTCATCTTCGCCGCGGGCATGTGGTACGCCAAATCCAGTTGTTCCATGTCAGGCAAGACATGCCCCATGGGCGGCAGCATGGCCAAATAAGGATGGAGGCATCACAGATCAGGATACTGGCGTTCGCCGGCAGCGCTCACCGGGGTTCATTGAACAAAAAAACGGTGAGCGTTGCCGTTGACGGGGCCCGCGCGGCCGGAGCGCAGGTGACAGTCATTGACCTGCGGGACTACCCGCTTCCTTTGTTTGACCAGGATGTGGAAGCCCTGGAGGGCATTCCAGACAATGCCGTCAAACTCAAAGAACTTTTTAAGTCCCACCACGGGTTTTTGATCGCCTGTCCCGAGTACAACGTTTCTGTTACGCCTCTGTTGAAGAATTTGATCGACTGGGTGTCCCGTAAAACCAAGGATGAGCCCTTGAGGGCCGCTTTTAAGGGCAAGGCCGCCGCGCTGATGGCTGCTTCGCCGGGCACTTCGGGCGGGTCAAGGGGTATGGCGCATCTGCGCGAGATCTTGGAGTATACCGGTGTCGTTGTCCTTCCCCGGCAGGTGGCCTTGCCTAAAGCCGACGAGGCCTTTGATCCCGACGGGACGCTCAAGGACCCCGGGCAGCAGGCGTCCCTGCGCCATTTGGGGGCGGAATTGGTGCAATTTTTGGCAAAGACCGTTTAAAGATCACAAGAGGGTCATTGTATGCGTGCCGGCGTTATTGATATCGGTTCTTCCTCCATCAAACTGCTCATCGGCGAAAGCCACGGGGAAGACGTCAAGGTCGTTGAGTCCCTCAAAAATTTCATCCCTTTGGGCCGTCATGCTTTTTTAAAAGGCCGCATCCCCCAGAGCATCATCAACCAGACCGCCGGGGTCCTGCAGAAGTACAATGAGACCCTGAAGGCCTATGATGTCACGGATGTGGCGGTCATCGCCACCACCGCGGTGCGCGAGGCCCGCAACCGGGACATTTTTTTAGACACGGTCCTGCGCAAAACGGGTTTCAAGATCGACGTCCTCACTCCCGGGGACGTGGTCTATTACATCGATTATTTCCTGTCGCACAAATTGAAGAAAACCTATCCCGTGCGCGAGAAAAATCTGCTGATCGCGGAATTAGGGGCGGGGAGCCTGGACATTTCCATCATGTCCAAGGGTCTGACGCTCATGAATGTCGGTTTTCCCATCGGCACTCTTCGCCTGTCGCAGTTCATGGAGACCCTGGACGGCAGTTTGCAGGAGGTCCACGAAGCCACCGCCGAGTACATTGAGAACGAGATCCTTTTTTTGAAAAAAAGCAACCCGGACCTGGTCATTGACGACGTCATCCTCATTGACGAGAATTATTCGGTGCATATCCAGAACGTCCTGCCCAACAAGCGCCGGGATTCCGATTTTTTCAAGTTCAAATCAGGGGAAGCGCAGGAGTTTCTCTCCCGCCTGCGGCAGATGAACCCCCAGGAGATCGCCCGGACCTACGGCATTCCCGACGACATTGCCGGCACCATTTTCGGGTTCGCCATCATCCTCAACACGCTCTTCAAGTTCAGCGGCCATGAGCATGTCTATATCCTGGAGGCGTCGCTGTCAGAGTCCATTCTGGCGAACCTGCTGTTCAAATTTGAGTCCCTGGAAAGCACCAGCAAAATAGACCAGCTGGTGGCGATGGCACATTTTCTGTGCAAGAAATGGGGGATGGACCTCGCCCATCTCAAGCACGTCGCCGGCATGGCGGAAAAACTGTTCGATTCTTTCAGGGGCATTTTGGGGCTGGAGGACAAGGACCGGCTGTACCTCATCCTGGCCGCGTATCTGCACGATCTGGGAATGTTCATCAATAACCGCGCGCACCATAAACACAGCGAGTATATCATCAGTTCTTTGAACCTTTTTCGCCTGACGGAAGACGAGATCACCCTCATCGCCTGCATCGCCCGTTATCACCGCCGGTCCGCGCCGCTCAAGTCGCATTTGCTCTACAATTCGTTACCGTCATCCCAGCAGATCCTGGTGCAAAAGTTGAGCGCGCTGTTGCGTATCGCCAATTCTTTGGACCGTTCCCACAAGCAGAAGGTGAAAGACCTGCAGGTGAAGTTCAACACGGCGGGCGACGCCACGCTGGTCGCGTCCACGCACGAGAATTTTTTGCTGGAAAAAGAAAATTTTCTTGAGAAGAAAGAACTTTTTGAAGAGATCACCGGCAATAAACTGACATTGACGGTAAAACAGGATTAAATTGTGGCTGATCAGAACAAATTCATCCATCGTGACTTGAGCTGGCTGGCTTTTAACCGGCGGGTGCTGGAAGAGGCGGCGGACGAGCATAACCCCTTGCTGGAGCGCCTGCGTTTTTTGGCCATTTTTACCAGTAATCTTGACGAGTTTTTTATGGTGCGGGTGGCCGGCGTCAAGAAACTGCTGGCGTCCGGTTATAATCGCCGTGACCCGTTCGGGGTTTATCCCCAGGACCTTTTGGCCGCGCTCAGATCGGATACGGACGCGCTTCTCAAGGACTTTGACGCTGTTTACGCCACTTCGATCAGGTCCGCAATGGACGCCGCGAAGATTTATCTGCGCACTCCGGCGGAATTGAACCCTGAACAGAAAAAATACGTCAAACGGTTTTTTGACACGACGCTATTTCCCATCATGACGCCCATGGCCGTGGACCAGGGGCATCCTTTTCCGGTGCTGCCCTCCAAGACCATGGCCTTTGCGGTGAGCATTTTGCGTTCGGAGGCCAACCATCTGGCGATCCTGCCGGTCCCCAAGGCCGTACCACGGCTTTTGAAAGTTCCGGCCGAAGGGGACGAATTTTGCTTTGTGCTGACGGAAGCGCTGATCCGTGAGAATTTGAAAGAATTTTTTAAGGGCTACAAGATCCAGGGGGAGGCCCTGTTCCGTCTCCTGCGCGACAGCGAACTGGACATCGACGAGGAATACGCGCCCAATCTCCTGAAGGCCATGGAGAAGGAGCTGAAAAAACGTTCCGTTGCCCGCGCTGTGCACCTGCAGATGGAAAGCGCGGCCTTGCCGGAATTGGTGAAGGTCATTTGTGAGGGTCTGGATTTCCCTCAAGAAGAGACCGTGATGGTGGGCGCGGACCTGGACCTGACCTATTTGTACGATATGGCTTCGGGTGTGGACAAACCGGAGCTGCGTTTCGTTTCTTTTTCCCCGTCCAGGACCGCGTATGAAAATATCTTTGAAAAGATCAAGCAAGAGGATTTCATCATCCATCTGCCGTTCCAGTCGTTTTTTCCGACGATCGATCTTGTCCAGGCCGCGGCCAAAGACCCGGATGTCTTGGCTGTCAAGATGACGCTGTACCGTACCGACGAGGATTCCGCCATCATCCGGGCGCTGACCGAAGCGGCCAAACGCGGCAAACAGGTGACGGTGGTCGTTGAGATCAAGGCCCGGTTCGAAGAGGAAAAGAACATCCAGTGGGCCCGCGATCTTGAGCAGGCGGGATGCCACGTCATTTACGGCATCGCGGGTTTAAAGATCCATTCCAAGATGACCCTGGTCGTGCGCAAGGAAGAGGGCCGCATCCGCCGTTATGTTCATTTGTCCACGGGCAATTACAATGAAAAGACCGCGGGCGTTTACGCCGACATCGGGTATTTCACCGCCAATGACGATTTTGCCCGCGACATCGCCGACGTGTTCAACGTCATCACCGGGTATTCTCTGCCTTCGCCGTGGAAGAGGGTCATTTCCTCGCCCCACGATCTGCGCAAATATTTTTTTGACCTCATCGACAAGGAGATCGCGGCCCAAAAGGAACACAAGAACGGGATGATCACGGCCAAGATGAACTCGCTGGAAGACGTGCAGGTCATTGAGAAATTGTACGCGGCGTCCCAGGCCGGGGTGAAGATCAAACTCATCGTGCGCGGCATCTGCTGCCTGGCGCCGGGCATCGAGGGGTTGAGTGAAAATATCGAGGTGAGAAGCGTGATCGGGCGCTTCCTGGAACATTCGCGCGTCTTTTTGTTCAACAATAATGGTGCCCCGCGCGTCTTTTTGTCATCGGCCGACTGGATGACGCGCAATTTCGACCGGCGCGTGGAACTTTTATTTGAGATCACCAAACCCGAGATCAAATCGCATTTGCAGTTCATTCTGGACAATTATTGGCGCGACACGCGCAAAAGCCGCCGCCTGGGCTTGGAGGGAACGTATGCCCGTTTGCCCAAAGGCGGGCAGGCCTTTGACGCGCAGGATTATTTTATCAACCATTACACACGCTAAATGTACATCGGCATCGACATTGGCGGGACAAAGATCGCGGGAGCGCTGGTGGCTCCCGGCGGGGAGATCATTAACCGCATTAAGATCGCCACTCCTGCCCGGGTGAAGGCCAAAGATATTTATCTGTGCGTGGTGGACAGTATTGACGAATTGATGCGCGCTTCAAAGGTCAAACGCGGCCGGCTCGAAGGCATCGGCCTGGGCATACCGGGCATCGTGGACACGCGCAATGACCATATTCTGGCCGCGCCGAATATCCGTTTGACCGGCTTTCCTTTAAGTGCCAAGTTAAAACGCAAATTCCGCGTGCCCGTGGCCATGACCAATGACGTCAATGCCGGTTTATTGGGTGAGGCCTGGCTGGGAGCGGCCAAGGGTTTGGATCATGTGGTCGGGATCTTTCCGGGAACGGGCGTGGGAGGGGCGGTGATCGCCCACGGGCGGCTTTTGCTGGGCGCGCAGGGCGCTGCCACCGAACTCGGCCACATGATCATGGAGATCAATGGACCTTTATGCCATTGCGGCAACCGCGGCTGTCTGGAGGCCCTGACCAGCCGGTGGGCCATTGAGCGGGATATCCGCAGACTTGTCAAAAAAGGCCGGCGCAGCATCGTCACCCGGCTGAACAAAGGCCGTCTGACCACCATCAAAAGCCGTATCCTCAAAGAGGCGTTGTATCAAAAAGACCCCGTGGTCCGTCAGGTGATGACACAGGCCTCCCTGGCCCTGGGCAAGGCCGGCATTTCCATCAATCATATTTTCAACCCGCGCGCCATTCTTTTGGGCGGCGGGGTCATCAAGGCCTGCGGCTGGTTCATGCTTCCCATTATTGCAAAAACCCTCAAAAGCGACCCCTTTTTCAAGTCCTTCAACACCTGCCGCATTCTGCAATCCACCCTCGGTGACGATGCCGTGCCCTTGGGCGCGGTGCGTTTGCTGCAAAAAGGTTTTTGAGTCCATGAAAACCATCGTCGCCAGAGAGATCATACAAGCCAGGATCATCGGGGACTATACCGTTGAGTTGGTTTTTGATGATCTTAAAAAGAACATTGTTGATTTTCGCAAATATCTTGGTAAAGGGATTTTCAAGGAATTGCTCGATAAAAAGAAATTCCACCAAATGAAGGTCGATGCCGAATTAGGGACTGTCTGCTGGCCGAACGGTGCCGACATCGCCCCTGATACGCTTTATTCCGAAAGTCCTCATCTCGATCGCGAAACGGTCCGCTGTCTGGCCAAACTTGGTGGAAGCCAGAAACATTTGAAATCCGTCCGCCGCCGCAGGTTTTAATGGTCCGGCCCACTTCGTTCGCTTAACCTTAGGCTTATGTATCATTGATTTTCCACCGAAATAAAAATCCCCCCGACTGGCAAATCATTTAAATATCGTATATACTTGGCCCACCATGTATTTAAATCCAAGAATAAGACGCTTTCTGGCCATTGGCTTGCTTTTCGCATTTTTGGGCAATGGCCTGGCTCTGCCACCGGCATATGCTGACGTAGGGGCGATTAGTAATCGCCCCTACATGCCTGCGCCAGGCGTCCGTATCTCCCTAAGCCCCCAATTCAATCCCCCCATCCTCAAAGGCCTCAAGGTCCATCCCGACAATCCGTTTCGGTTTGATTTCATATTGGATACCGGTGACGTAGAGACGCAGCATGCTGCGTCTCTACAAAACGAATCAA
>JAUSEK010000009.1 GCA_030650275.1 Candidatus Omnitrophota bacterium
AAAGACGCTTCTGCCAGCCCCAGTCCCGCCAAAGGCGGGGCCTGCGGCGGTTCCTGCGCCAGCCATCCAAATTAATGCGCAATTTTAAATTTTGTGTAACACCAAAATGATAATGTCCTAATTGACCAAAATAAAAATGTCCTAGTTGGGTAGTATGTCCATAATGCAATCAAGGAGGCGTTATGGATAAAACCAAGGACATTTTTATGTTAAGGGCCAACGAGATCAAGCGTTACCAGGTGATCCGCAAGGTATTGGATCATGAGATCAACCAGCAAGAGGCGAGTGAATATTTAAGGATCACGGACCGGCAGGTCAGGCGAATAGTCAAGCGGGTACGCCTTTACGCCGAGCGTGGCGTTATCCATAGGTCCCGAGGCAAGGCCGGCAACCGCAAGAAGCCGGCAAGTTTCAAGCGCAAGGTTCTGGAGTTGTACCAAAAGAGTTATTGGGACTTTGGGCCGACGTTAGCGTCGGAGAAGTTATTAGAGCGCGATGGCATCAAGGTCAATGATGAGACGTTAAGGCTTTGGTTGATTAAAGAAGGTCTTTGGCAATATAAGAAGCAACGTTTGCCTAAGGAGCGCAGCAGACGAACACGTAAGGAACATTTTGGCCAGATGGTGCAGATGGACGGCAGCCATCATGACTGGCTGGAAGGCCGTGGAACAAAGTTAGTACTGATGGGTTATATTGATGATGCGACCAATGAGTTCTTTGGCCGGTTTTATGACTACGAAGGCACCATGCCGGCCATGGGGGGCTTAAAGGGCTACATCAAGCGCTACGGCCTTCCGGCAAGCATCTATTTGGACAAACACTCGACGTACAGGAACAACCGCAGGTACAGATACACCGATTGGCCCTTTAGGGACCAGGACGAGTTAACGCAGTTTGGCCGGGCCTGTCATCAGTTGGGCATTGAACTGATCTTTGCGCACAGCCCACAGGCCAAGGGACGTGTTGAACGGGTCTTCAGGACCTTGCAGGACCGGCTGACCAAAGAGTTAAGGCTGGCCCAGGCCAATGGCCTGGATGAAGCCAATGATCTCCTGAAGGCTTATTTGTCTGTCTTTAACGGGAAGTTCAAGGTCCAGGCAGCTCAAAGCACGGACGTTCACAGGCAGCCGGACAAAAGGGTCGATCTCGACGGTATCTTGTCCGTCCAGACCCAGCGTTTCCTGCGCAATGACCGCACTGTCCAGCACAACAAGCGCTGGTATCAGGTCACGGCCCGGACACGGGCAAAATGGATCACGGTTTTTGAATATCTTGATGGGAGCATTGTCATTAAATACGGTTCGCAAGTATTGCCCTATGATCTCATCCCAGAACCGTCCTTAAGACCGCGGGTCTCGCTCTCACGCAAGATCAGGCCAAGGTTCAAGCAGCCGGTCCCTCGAAACAGCGGCTTTAGGATGTTTCGTTTACCGGGCAGTCTAACCTTCAAGAATTAGGACATTTCTAATTTGGTAGAACTAGGACATTTCTAATTTGGTTTGACATGAGTCGCCGATTCCCTAGACAATTTTCCCAGTAACGGTTAGAATTAAGGCCATGTCTTTGACCATTGACAAGCAAACCATCCTCAAATACGACGTGCCGGGGCCCAGGTACACCAGTTATCCGACGGCGCCGGAATGGTCGTTGTCCGTTGACGCCGCGGTGTATGCCGGGAA
>JAUSEK010000010.1 GCA_030650275.1 Candidatus Omnitrophota bacterium
ATCGGAAGATCGCCTGGAACGGAATCGGCAAAGCCAGCAAGAACGCAGTTTCTCGATTCCGAAAGAAATTCGTATAGCTGATAATCAAGCTGCTGAAAAGCAACAGCACGAACAAAAACGCAAAGAGCAAGTATAGAAGCCGCTCAATGAGAAGCGCCCCCAATCCAGGAAACGTGTTGATGAATTTCAGGCCTTTATAGAACAACCAGAAAGACAGGCCAAGGTAACCCACGATGAATAGTCCGATCAAAGAAGAGAGCAGCCGTGATTGCTGGCGGATCGATTTCAGCCGCCGCCAGGCTTGAAGTGTGTTGACACGAATCAGTAACGCAAGAGGACCGCGGTGCTGGCGTCCTGGCAACCGTTGGTTCATGAATGATAATGGAGCGCGGGCGTCTCGCCCAATGGTACTAGCATTTCGCGCTCACTTTTTTGAGTTTTTTGCGTGCGGCCTGCCTGCTGCCGCGCAACGGGCCGAACGTTTCCCGCACGTGTCTGACCAGTCTGGGTTCATTGGGGCGTGGTTGCTTTCGTTTGGGCAGGCGACATGTGGCAATGTCTTTTAGAACTTTTTCCCAATCGAACGATTCACCTTTTGCCCATTCCATCAGGACCTCCAGCACCTCTCGGGCGGAGGAACTGAAGGATAAGGACAGCGGATCTAAAAGCGCTTTGGTGGCGGCCAGGAGCATCATGGCCCGAATCAAATTGTAAGCAATCAGCCCGGCATACCATTCCTTTTGGGCCATGGCCGCGGATTTGCAGCGCAGAAACCCCAGATTCATTTGCGCCTTGAGGTAACGCAAATTTAATTCCACATGCCAGCGCAAGCCATAAAGTGCCACCAACTCCTGGACCGAATAAAGTTCCTGGTCCACGAGCGTCGTAAATAAATAGAGGTCGAATGGGCGAAACCCCGGACGTCTGATTTTACAAACGATCAACCGTCCTTCCACCGGTTGGGCGGAGCACTTGGGCTGGAGTTTATCGTGTCGGGAATGTGTCCAAAGCACCTTGAGATCTAAACCAGATACCAAGGCTTGGCGGGCCAAGCGCAAAGCACGCGCTTTGGTCAGGCGCACCAAGACTTGAGCTTTGGCCTGACGGGCGACTTGGGCGATTCGGAAAACTCCGAAATTGCGGTCTCCCACAATCAGGGTTTTGGCTTGGGCGGCCAGAATCAATCCACAAGCCAAGATCTGCTCGCTGGTGGTTTGAGATCCCAGCGTGCATCCGAGCGCCAAGCCGCTGCGCAAACAAAAACCCACGACCACCCGCATGAGGCACCAATGGCATTTGTGCTGATTGGAATGGGGTTTGAATGATTTGGGAATATCTCCCAAAGGAGGTAAGCGCACCGTGCTGCCATCCAAGAGCAGGACGTTCCAACCTTTCCAGGATCGACCGGTAATCTTCTGGCAAAGCAGGGCTGGCAGCTCGATGAAAACCTTTTGGATCAACTCCAAAGGCAAACGTGTCCGAGCATTGCAAAAGGAGGTGGTGCGGCGGGATTTCATCTTTTTGGACAGGCCCTTTTTACCCTTTCTGCCTGGGCGCAAGACGTCGGCTTTTCCGTGGGCGAAGCTCACCACTACTTTTTCCAGAGTGGGATCGGCCAGGAGGCGCTGGAAGACCATGCCCCACAGGGTCACCAGGGGACAAAAGATTCGTTCATAGAACTTTCTTTTGCGACCCGAAGGCAGGGCCAGGTCTTTGAAAGCGGCGCCGAGTTTGAGAAAGAGTTTGAGGAATTGGCGCAGATCCAGGCTGGCGCACATGGCGGAGGGGAACAGTTGGGTGTGGCTGGAGGGCAGAGGCAATGAAGAGGGCATGTATGTATATGACATAACATACATACTTGTCAGCCAAAAAACACTCTGCTATCCTCTTTTTCTGAATGAAAACCTCTCTCGATTGGCCCCCTCCGAAAAACTGGCAGACCCTGTGGCCCGCGCTCAAGGGCTCCCTGGCCCAAATCTTCAAACCTTGCATTCGCCCGCAGTGCCCTCAGTGTCTGGAGGGCACCAAACATCCAGCCTTTATCCTCTCGTTTTCCCAAAAGGGAAAACGGCGCTGCATGTACGTCCCCGCAGAACTGGTTCCCTGGCTCCGGCGGGGATTGGAAAACGGTCGCCATCTGGAAGAACTTCTTTCGGCCCAGGGGCCGCTCATGCTGAAAAATTACCGCCAGAAAAGAGACCGTGAACGCATGGCCGGATCAGACAAAACTTCCCCGCTGTCCAAATCAACCACACGCGAAAACAACACACAGAAAACCAAACAACCCAGAAAACGACCCTCCAAAAGCTAGTGCCATTGGGCGTC